>CAKVBE010000229.1 GCA_934725005.1 uncultured Rickettsiales bacterium
TAGGTATGAATTTGACTGGCACAGGGAATTTGTCTAAGATATTTGCTTGCCAAGCTTTTTCAAACAATAATTTCCCACCTAATTTAATGTATGGAATTTTTTCATAACATTTCCATTGATAAATTGTATGATAAGAAACTTTTAAATATTCGGCTACTTCATGTACATTCATTAGTATTTTTTCCATTTCTAACCAACCTTTGATAGATTTTGTCTATCATTACTTTTTAGGGCAAATAAAAACTCATTTATGCTATCAGAATTTTTTTCTAATTCTTTTTCAATTTCTTGCTTCATATAATTCTTAAATGTTTTCATAATTCTTGATAAACTTTTAGAATCAAAACCAAATCTTATTTCAAAATACTCTCTGATCAATGATAAATCTCCTTTAAACTCCATCAAAAAAGCTCTAATTCCTTTTTCTTTTAAAATTTCTCTAAATGACTTCTGCATTCATACAATCCTCATCTATTCCAAGTTCTGCTAACTTCATTATTAAAGGATTTTCAGAACTCATTAATAAATCCTTTAATATAATCTCTTTATTTTTTTTAAATTAAAATAGTATCTTATTAAGCTGTAACTTTTTAATTGTAGCTCAACTCGCAACATATTTTTAATTTTTTCAAAATACTCATATCCAATACATTGTCTATACCTCTCCTGTTTTTTTAATCGTAACTGGTTATATTTAGGATAAATATTAAATGTTTCTTTTTTACTTTTTGCAATAGGATTTACACTAATTCCACTATTAGGATATTTGTGAATATAGTATCTACCTGAATTTATTTGTAATTTTTGTTTCAAATCACATAGAATTTTTCCAATATCTGATAAAACAAATATATCTTGAGTTACATCACATAAAAAAACTTTTGTTTGGTCTATAACCTGCTCAACTTCAAAAGTTATAAAACCTAAATTTTTAAACTTTTCCAATACATTTTTTATATTATCTTTATTCATTAATCCCAGATAATTTCTTCTTGCATTAAATTCCCCTGTAATATCAAAAACTAAAAGATTGTCTTGATAATTTAACTGAATTAAATTAACTCCATTTAACTCATTTAAAATCTCATTAGATACAAATAGATTTCCCTCAACAACATTTTCAAATAATTCTTCTTTTATGTTTGAACATAAACTCAAAGGGATTGCTAACTTTAACCTATCAAAGTTTAACATTAAAATTTCTCCTTTTCGCAAAAAATGCGAATTTTATATAATAGATATAGTTATTAAACAATATCAAATAATACTTCATTAGGAAAAATTTCCTAACATTATATTATACTTAAATCAGAAATTTTTGTAAACTTTTTAGGTCAAAAATGACTTATGATAAGTTATTTATTTCTTTTTATTTTTTTATGATTTTAAATTATTTCATGGCTACACATAACAAAAAAAAATCATGATATTTTTTAACATTAATTTAAGGCAATTTTAATAAACTTTTTAATTTATTTTCAGAATAGGATTTTATTTAGTTAATGCAATAATAATCTTATAAAAATCCTCAACTTTATCTGGATTATTTTTTAAAATTTCATCTATTTGTTGAATTAAATTGTCATTAGAATTTTTATGTTCAAAATCAAACACTTCTATAAATGAAACATTTAAAACTTTAATAATATTTTCGAGATTTATCATAGATGGATAATTTTTACCATTTTCAATATTACTAATAGTTGCAGGCTCGACATTAATATATTCTGCCAATTTTTCCTGATTAATACCTTTGCGTTTACGTAGTTCTCTTAATCGTTTTCCTAATAGTTGTTTTCTGTCCATAAGTTAATTCCTTTTGTCATATTAATTAACTTATGTATCAAAATGAACTAAATACATCTTAATAAATACTTGATTATTAAGATGGTTTTAATTACTATAAAATCATACTTTATATTTTAATAAATATTAAAAACAAATTAATAATAAAAAGAATAGAGGTGTACTAATGGCAAAGATTTTAAAAATTGACAATGGTATCGTTTCAGTAGGAAACGATGATGGCAGTTTAACAGAAGTAAGAGTTGAAGATTGTAATTTTAATCCAAATATTGGTGATGATGTAAATATTTTTACTTCTGATAATAAGACTATTTGTATT
>CAKVBE010000230.1 GCA_934725005.1 uncultured Rickettsiales bacterium
GTGCAGTACTTGATAATATATTTGGCATATCTATCAACCTCCTAAAGATATTATATTATAATTTCTTTAGAATATCAACACTTAAAATGAAAATTTAATTTGGCAGCCATTCATCAGAACTTTGGCAAGAGGTATTTTCTTTTTCCGCAAACAATTGTTTAGATATGCAGAAATTATGGTAAGTTTTAAAGTGCGTATATAATAAATCCCACTTTTTAAAAGTGAAATGCCCGACTTCTTTCTCTGTGAAGCCGAGCATTTTTGTTCCTACAAATAATATCCACGAAAAATCAATTAAATTTTCTGATTCTTCGTGGTTTTCACTTTTTTTGATTTTTCATCGTGTGGCATGCTTTCAGTTATCATTTTAGTTATTGTATTTGCTACTTTTTTTAATCCTATTTCAGTTATAATTCTGCCGGCTTTAGATGAGGTTATCGAAACTCTTTTCTCACTTGATTTTTCGTTTTCAATGTCAATTCCTTCATTGATTGCTTCGGTAATAAAAAACTTTAGAGCCTTAATGTTTGGCTCTTTTTTGTTTCTGATAAGTTCAGACCAATTGGAAAGGGTTTCGTATTCGTCTTGAAGTGCCTCCATGACATTGAGCGTAAATGCAAGCGGAAATTTCTCTGAATCTGTTTCAAGATATGTGATTTTATCTATCAAATTTATTCACCTTCTTTTTGTACAAAAAATCCTGTCAATGCGGTATTAGCAGCTGTTTCGGTATCGTAAACATTGTGTTTTTCCCAATCTCCGTTATCATTTTCAAAGATTGTTGCTTCTACTGACGGTGTAGTAAATTCCAGATTATCGCCTTTAGTCTTGGCGTCGGTTATGAACGGTTTAAATTTAATTTTCGGAAAAAACTCTACTTTGTATTTTTTAACACCACCAACCATTTTCGGAACTATGTGTCCAAATCCAACATATATTGGCGTATCTTCCGAGTTTGATGTAACAACACCCGTTTCTTCGTCAACAGTTTTTCCGAGTAATTCTGCAAATATGGTGTCATCGTCATCATCTATTCCGGCGGTTAAAGTTCCACTTTTAAATAATGAAACTTGCTCCTTGAGTGCGTCATCAGCATAAAGTGAAGCCTCCGACAAATCAAGTGTTACTTTACATTCAATCGCTCCCGCAAGTGTTTTTACAGTTCCATAAGTTGCTCCGTCTGAATTAAGTTTTGCATATTTAAAACTTTTTAAGCCTATTCCAGCCATAATAAAAAAATCCTCCTTAAATTTACGAATAACAAAAATTTACAGGAACGTGATAATAGCCCGTATCTTGCTCATAAGTTTCGGGGCCGTTATCTGTCCATGTAAATCCGTTTTCTTTTAATTTTGTTTTTATTTCTTCCAAAATATTTTTAAAATTGCCTTTTGAATAAATGTCAATTGTGCCAAAAGCTATCTCGGCATGATTTTCATCGTCATAAAAATTTTCGGGTTTATCAAACCAAGTGTAATATGTGAGGTAAATATCTGAGTTGCCCGTATAGTTTAAAAATGAAATTGGGATTACTTTTCCGCCAACTGTAAAATTTGAAAATGCGGTTTCTATAATTGGGTTTATATTAATTTATATCACTTCACTTTCTCATTAAAAACTTGTTCCATTGCTGACTTTATGCCACTTTCAGCTCCTTTAATAGCGGGTCTGACAAAAGGTTGAGCACTTTGATGTTTGGTGCCATACTCAATCCAAATTGCTTTGTACCAGTTTTGCATTCCGTTTTTGTCTTTTCCGTAGAATTTAACTCTACCGACGGCATCTCCGTTTCGGTTAATAACAGGCTTAGAACATTTTACAGAGCTCGCCATACTTCCTGTTTTTCTGTGTCTTGAGGCTGCACTCTTGATTGAACTTTGCATAATTTTTTGACCTGCTTTAATCATTTCAAGTGCGAGATTTTCATCATTTAAACCTTCGGGAATTATCGAATTAATATCCATAGAAAAGCTTAATTCTGCTACCGTGACCACCTCCAAAACTTAGTCGCGTGAAATAATACTTATTTACATTCAAAAACATAACGCGCGAATTGCCTGCGCAGGCTCTGCGCCCGCCATTATTTAACCACCAACTCTGCAATTATCTCGGTGTATTTTTTG
>CAKVBE010000231.1 GCA_934725005.1 uncultured Rickettsiales bacterium
GATTCACTTTCTCCAGACCCACCATTGCCAGACCCACCATTGCCAGACCCACCATTGCCAGTCCATCGATCTTCACTGCTATCATCAATACTCTCATCAGATTCTGTAATACCAAAATAATCCTTTACAGAATCCTTTACAGATTTCCAAAGACCGGACGCTTGACAAACATTCAAGCTCACAATCGTAATGAATAATTGTAAAATTATCAATATCAATACCTTCTTAACTTTCACGAGTTTCCCATAATAATACATTAACTAAATACCGCTATAGATTAATTTTGATTCATTAATAATCAATAAGTTATTTTATAGTATTTTTTTAAAACAGTATTTATTATACACTGTAACTTTTATGAATATTAATTAATATGTAGTACATTAATCCTCAATGAGAAAGTTATAAAAAAACAAAGCAATTAAAAAATTAAAATAAATATAGATTGATAGAAAAATAAAAAGTAGACAGATTGGCGACATGTAGTGATCATTAAACAAATAAATTGAGAAGGCAAATTAACCGTGAAACTGCGGTATTAATCTGTAATCAAATTGGTATTAAATGATATTGAATCATCTGTGCACTAAGCAGTAGATTTAAAAAATCTATCACTTAGTCTTATATTGTTTTAAGCTTTTTGAAGTTATTTAATATTTTTTAAAACGTCTTTAACAATTAAATCTTTTGTTAAATGATACTTTTCAGCCAACTCTTTTTCTGTTGCTCTATCTGTAAACTCTTTATCTGCACCAAAGTTCAAAACCTTAATACTTGAATTTCCATAGAATGAAGCAATTTTTTGACCAAAACCACCTTCAATAATTCCATCTTCAAGAGTAATTATTAATTTATGATTATTCTTTAAATCTTCTAATAACTCTTTATCAATACCATTAATGAAACATGGATTAATTAAAGTTGCGTTAATATTTTGTTTTTTCAATTCTTCTTTAACTACTTTTCCTAAATTAAAGAAATTTCCAACACCAATAATTGCAACATCTTGACATTTTTCTACAACTTTAAATTTATTTAATTTTGAATAATCAGTTGCATCTTTTTTGCCTGTACTTTCTAATGCAACAGTTGGTACTCTAATTGCAATAGAATGATTTTTATTTTTATTTATAGACCAATCAAGCATTGCTAAATATTCTTCTTTATTTGTTGGAGCTAAGTAAACAAGATTTGGAATATTTGAAATTAAAGCTATATCAAATCTTCCTAAATGTGTAGCATCATTTAAGCCATAAATTGAACCTGCATTTACTAAAATTGTAGCTGGATTATTATTTAAAGCTAAATCTTGCAATATTTGGTCATAAGCTCTTTGAATAAATGAACTATATATCGGTAATACGGCTTTAACACCATTTTTTGCTGCACCTGAAATCATTGCAACTGCTTCTTGCTCTGCAATTCCAACATCAACAAAATGTTCACCAACTTCTTTTCTTTGTTCTTGTGTAAATACTAAAGATGGAGTTGCTGGAGAAACAACTAAAATATTATTTCCGTTTTTGATTTCTTTCAAAAGATAATCGGTTGTAATACTACTATATGTTTCAACTGTTTGAACTGGTTGTGTATTTGCTTTTTCATCCAAAACATTTGGAATCGTATAGTGGAATTTTTCCTTATTTGGTAAAGCTATTGGAAGTCCATGTCCTTTTTCTGTATGTAAATGTACTACAACTGGACGATTAATACCTTTTACTTGTTTAAAAGCTTTAATTAAATCTTCAATATTGTTTCCGTTATCAACATATAAATAATCAAAACCCATCACTTTGAACATATTGTCTTTTGCTTGACCTTTCGAATCTTTCAAATCTTGTAAATGTTTTGCTAAACCACCCTGATTTTCAGCAATCGACATACCATTATCATTTATAACAACAATAAAATTACTCTTTAAAACACCAGCATTATTTAAACCTTCAAATGCTTCACCACCAGTTAAAGAACCATCACCTATAAAAGCAATAACATTTTCTTTATCACCTTTTAAATCTCTAGCTTTTGCAAGTCCTGTTGCTAACGCAATTGATGTTGATGTGTGACCAACTTTAAATAAATCATATTCACTTTCTTCTGGCGCTGTATAGCCC
>CAKVBE010000232.1 GCA_934725005.1 uncultured Rickettsiales bacterium
CGCTTGAGCGAGTCCTATTGATACTGTAGTTTTGCCTTCACCGAGTGGAGTTGGATTTATGGCAGTAACAAGAATCAGTTTTCCATTTTGTTTATTATCAAGATTATTAATTGTATCCTGTGTTATTTTCGCCTTATATTTCCCATATAACTCAATATTGTTCTCATCCAAACCAATTTTTTTTGCAATATCAACAATATTATGCAATTTTGCATTTCTTGCAATTTCAATATCCGGTAGCATTAAAACCCAATTTATTTGGTATTAATGATAATTTTAATATGTAATTTGTTAATTTACAACAATTTTAAACATTTTGTGTTATCATAGTATAAGCTATTTTACAAAATTTTTATGCAAATAATACTTATGTATTAATATGTATACATTATATCAAAATTTATTATAATATTGCTGTAAAATATACACAATTTAAAGTTGACAATATTTCGATCCAAAATTTAAAATACTCCTCGATCTTTTTAAACGATTAACGTGTGTATTCTTTCCATCTTCTGATTTGGTAACTTCTGGTTCTATTTTAACTTGTTTAACAGTTCCATCTTTCACTTCTGGTTTTCCTGAAAGAATTACTTTTTTTGCTTTAAACCTTTTTGCACTATTTGTAAAATTTTCCATGTTAATTTTATTTTCCATATTTATCTATATTAGTCAAAACTAGTATTAATTATACAACGAATATTTAAAAGTTCAATTAAAAATCATTGATTAATTTAATTTTATATTTATATTATTATTTAATCATATTTATACATCTAAGAGTTTTTTGTTATGCAATTTATTGATGAAGCAGAAATTTATATAAAAGCTGGCGACGGAGGAAACGGTTGTGTTGGATTTTTAAGGGCCAAATATTTACCAAAAGGTGGACCTGATGGTGGTGACGGTGGTAGAGGTGGAGATGTAATTGTTAAATGTACTAGAAGTTTAAATACACTTATTGATTTTAGGCATATTAGAAAATATGAGGCGGAAAGAGGTCATAATGGACAAGGTTCAAATAGAACTGGTAAAGACGGAAAAGACATAATTTTGAATATGCCAATTGGGACACAAATATTTTTTGAAGATGGTGAAACACTATTTTGCGACTTAAAGAAAGATGGTGAAGAGATAGTTTTAGCCAAAGGAGGAAATGGTGGCTTTGGAAATACACACTTTAAATCTTCAACAAATCAAGCGCCAAGAATAGCATATCCTGGACAATTAGGTGAAGCATTTAATTTAATATTAAAATTAAAACTTTTGTCTGATGTTGGACTGGTTGGACTACCAAACGCTGGAAAATCTACATTTCTATCGGTTGCTACGAATGCAAAACCGAAAATTGCAGACTATCCATTTACAACATTAAAACCAAAACTCGGTGTTGCTTACATTGATGAAAGTGAATTTGTTATAGCTGATCTTCCAGGTTTAATCAAAGATGCTAGTGAAGGTAAAGGACTTGGTGATAGATTTTTAAAACATATAGAAAGATGTGCCGTTTTATTGCATTTAATAGATATAAATTCTGAAGATATTTTTGAGGATTATAAAACTATAAGAAAAGAATTAGAATCTGGAAAATACGATATATCAAAAAAAGAAGAAATAATCGCTCTTACAAAAATTGATTCGATACAATCAGAAGACGCAGAAGAAAAACGAAAAAAATTAGAAAAACTAACTGGTAAAAAGGTCTTTCTAGTTTCAAGTGTTTCAAGAGAGGGAATTAATGATATTCTCAGAGAATTACTGAAACATGTAAAAATTTATAAAGAAATTCATTGTGACGATGATACTATTATAAACAATCTAGAAGATACAAAAAAATACTTTAACTCCTCTGAAAATGAAGATGTTAACAAAGATGTAGATTATGAAGAAATAAATTTTGAAGAAGAGGAATAGATTTATGAAAAAATTTAATTCATTTTTTAAAAGCAAATTAACAAAGTTTGTAATAATATTAGTTGTTATTGGTTTATTTTGCTTTTCATTCTATAAAAAAAATAAACAAGAGGTTAAGGAAGCTGTTTTGTTATATACTAAAGGAGACAAAAGCGATACAACTACTGGTGAATCAGCAACTAATGATAATGAACTAGATG
>CAKVBE010000233.1 GCA_934725005.1 uncultured Rickettsiales bacterium
AGCTTGCTTGCAATCACCAGAGAAACAACTGAAAATCTTCGTGGAGTGCTTGGTCTTCAAACTCAATATCTAAATAAGGTATCGGATCTCTGAGTCCAGCACTCATTATTTTCAAAAATCGATTAAATAACTAATACAACAAACAATAAAGCTTTAGTTCTGTAAACAATTGGTACGGGATTTGTAAATTATGTATCTTGTAGATCTCTTGACCTAGATGTTGGATTTTTGAATTCAATAACACTTAATACTAGTGATTAATATTTCAGTACAAAAATTTGGAAAACATTAATTTTGTTGTAATATAAACAATATTTTATATAAATATACTGTTTTAACTCTGAATTAAGAAATAATTTGAATGAAAATAATTATTTTTATTATATTTTTATTGTTTTGTAGTATCACATATGCCAAAGAAATAAAGCTAGATTTTCAATATAATTTTGAAAATTATATTGATTTAAAAAATAAGTTTCCATTTTTGATTGATACCAAAGAAACGTCATTTTATAGAGATTTTGATGGACAAAAGGACTTTAAACATCAAATATATTTATATGAGTTTAAATATAACAATAGTTTGTATTATTTAATTATTGATACCAATTTTTGTGGTTCAGGAGGTTGCAAAATTGAAATATTTTCAAGAAAAAGTAATAAAATTATTCTAAGCAAGTATATTGGTTTTATGGATTTATATATTAATAATAACAAACTATTATTTAAAGATATGAATAATAATATTGTTTTTGAATTCGAGATAAGAGAATAATTTGAATGAAAATAATTATTTTTATTATATTTTTATTATTTTGTAATAATGCTTTTTCTACAAAACCGGATTGTAAATTAATTGAGTTTGATTTTTTAAATCATGAATATGAAAGAAAAAAAATAATTGATTTTGAAGATTTACACGAATTCGAAGAAAAAAATGAAATAGGTATAAGTTATTTTGATTTAAATAATGATGGAACTAATGAGATTTTAGCAAAAATTTGTAACATTGTGCTTTTTGGTAGTAATGAATGCGTCATAAGAATTTATACCGTAGAAGGTGATAACTATAAACCAATTGAAATTAATGTAAATTTTGATTTATGTATTTCAAACGCTATGACCAATAATTATTTTGATATATATTCTACAATAAAAAATACTAATATCGATAATACAAAACAGTATTTTGAATATCGTCTTTTTAAATTTAATGGAAAAAGTTATGTAAATTAGTTTTTTTATGTGGTGTTGAACCTTATTTGATCCGACACCCCGCAAGAATACAGAAAAACACACATACACTAAATTTAATTTTTAGCAGTCTTTTTCAATTCATTCTCCATTATTTTCAATATATCTATATTTAGATTCTTCAAGATTTTATATGCTGTATAAATATAAATATTTTGTTTATGTTCCGTTCTATAAAGCGTTGTATAATCTATTTCAGACATAAAACTAAAATCTTCCATTTTAAACTTCTTAGATTTTCTTAATTTTTTTATTAACTCAGAAAACTTTGTTAAAAAATAATCCTCTTTTTCCAATATGATAACATTACGTGAATAATGTTGCGATACTGCAATATAACAAAACATTAATGTATTGCAATGTTGCAATGTTTTTATTGATCTCTTAATTATTTATTCCTATCATAATGACATGTTATTCAATTAATATAGATTTTTATGGAAAAAATTAGCATGTTAAACGAATATGAAAATATTTTAATGAAAAAACGAGGCTGGATTTCAAGAATACCGGACAATAAAAAATGTGTTATGCTTGTTTCTGGCGGGCTAGATTCAATTTCTACAATGGCAAGACTGATTTGTGATTACGGATTCGAAATATTTCCATTATATATTGAAAGGAATGCAAGAAATGAAGAAGCCGAGAAAAACTCTTTAAATTTTTTCTTGAAATTGTTTAAAGAAAAATATGGAAATAATAGGATTCATGATGTATTTCTTATAAAATCAACTGTACCACCATTAGAAATAAAAGATAAACTACAGTATCATGCGAATACGTTGAAATTATTTTATCCATTAAGGGATAGTATCTTGAACTATCTAGCTATACAATATTTAATTT
>CAKVBE010000234.1 GCA_934725005.1 uncultured Rickettsiales bacterium
ATATATTCAACATAGAGGAACAATTTGTGTAAATGGGAGTACAAAAATAGGATGCAATTGTAGAATTAATGTTGATGTAAATATTGGTACTAATATGGAAAAAGAAGAAGAAGCTCCAATAATAGGAGATAATTGTTTTATTGGTCCTGGAGCTAAATTATTTGGAAAAATAAAAATAGGTGATAATGTTGCTATAGGTGCAAATGCTGTTGTAAACAAATCTTTTGGAGATAATGTAACTATAGCAGGTGTTCCAGCAAAAATAGTAAATAATATTGGAACAAAAGATAGAATGAGATATTATTTAAAAGGGAGAAATTATGAATAATAATAGAGAAAAGAAATTTATAAAGAATACCATTATAATTTTTTTAAGTAAATTTTGTACACAATTTTTATCTTTTTTTTTGTTGCCATTATTTACAACATTATTAAGTACAGAAGAATATGGTTATTTTGATTTATATTCTACATATGCATGGCTATTGGCTATTTTTTTGACACTTCAATTGGAGAATGGGATGTTCCGTTTTTTAATTGATAAGAGAGAGGATAAAGATGGTATTAAGAATATCATTTCAAATGGAATTATTATAATTTTAATACAACTAATAATTTTTTTTGGATTATTTTTTATAGGATTAAAATATTTGGGGATAAGAAACATAGAATATATATTTATTATGACAATTAGTACATCGTTATTAAATCTAATGCTTCAAATAGCAAGAGGCATTGGTGAAAATATAGAATATAGCATATCAAGTATTATTTCTGGAGTTTCAAATGTTGTATTTTGTATAGTTTTTATTAAAATTTTATCGCTAAAACTTTTGGGAATTGTTTTGGCTTATGTTTTATCAAATTTAGTGGCATCAATTTACTTAATTGTGAAAATTAAAATATATAAATATATTGAGTTTAGGTTGTTGTCTAAAAATCAAATAAAAGAGTTAGTAGCATATTCATTTCCATTAATACCCAATAGTATATCTTCGTGGATAATGAGCATTTCTGATAAGGTGATGATTTCTTTTCTTTTAGGAGTATCATTTAATGGAATTTATTCAATTTCGACAAAATTTTCAATGTTATTATCGCATGTTTTTACTGTTTTTAGCTTATCTTGGACTGAATCTGCATCTATGAGTAGTGGTGATGATGATAGAACCAGTTATTTTTCAAAAATAATTAATAACATTTTTTTAATTTGTTCATTTATTTGTATAATAATGCTTGCTGCTATGCCAATAATATTTAAATTACTAGTTGAAGAATCTTATTCTAGTGCATATACATATATTCCAATTTTAATATGTGCATCTTTCTTTGAACTGTTTAGTATTTTAATTGGTGGTGTTTTTATTGCATTAAAATTGTCCAAACAAATTGCAACTACTACAATTATTGGAGGATTGATAAATATTGCTATTAATATTTTGTTTTTGAAGAAATATGGGCTTATTGTTGCATGTATATCAACTTTAGTATCATATATATATATAGCTGTAACTAGATATATTAAAATATCTAAATATTTAAAAATTAAATTAGATAATTGTAAATATTTTCTTATAATAATCATATATATAATTACTGTATTTATATATTATTATAAGTCAGTAATTGCAAGTATAGTTAGTATTGTTGCTTTATGTATTGTTTTTTTTAAAATTAATCAAAAAAAATTAATGATTATATTAAAAAAAATAATAAAAAGAAAAAAGATATAAATCTGTATTAAAAATTTTTATGAATAAAAAATGATTGTATATTGGATACTTGTTTTAATATGTGCATGTTTTATATTTTTATGTCCAATATGATTGTAGATGAATATTAACAGATAAATATCCAAGTGAAAATAAAATGGAGCAAGTTATTGAAAAATTAAATTATCCATTAAGAAAAGTTGCTCATGTAAGTGAATGTTTTATATTTACAATACTTATATTAATTGCATTAAAAAATAGCGGTGTTAAAGGAAAAAGAAAGTTTATTATTACATTAACAATTTGTTTTATTTATGCATGTACAGATGAATACCATCAAACATTTGTAAAATGAAGAACGGGGCAGTTTA
>CAKVBE010000235.1 GCA_934725005.1 uncultured Rickettsiales bacterium
CAATAATTCTTCAGTCAATTTTTTAGTAGTAATTGTTCCGAATAACTTACCAGATTCTCCAGCTTTAGCAGAAAGTTCAAGTTTAGCAAATTCTTCAATTTTCTTAGCTGTTTCAAGAGCTTCTGCGTGCAATTTTTCTTGTTTAGCTTTAATTCTAGCTAAATTCTTTTCTCTGTTTTCCAAAGCGCCTTTTGTAGCAACTTCAGCAACTGATTGAGGAAGCAAAAAGTTTCTAGCGTATCCGTCTTTTACAGTAACGATATCGCCTGCTTCACCTAGGTTTTGAACATCTTTTTTCAATATAACCTGCATTTTTATATCTCCTTTTATTATTAAAATTCTATTTATATTCGCAAGTAAGCTCATAATACACTAAACAAAACTTAATGTCGAGAGTTTTTTTCGGAATGTAAAGAAAAATAAGCAGTTGTAGTGGTTAGAGGCTTAGTCCGTTTCAAAGGTTGTGAAATGTTTATGGTACAAAACGATTATGTAAAAAGCTCAAATGGCGTAAAAAGTAGAAAAATTTAACTACTTATGAAATTTAGATAATATTTTTTTTACATTTAAGTATTTTTCCATATTAACTGAACCAATCATTTCAATCTGAGATAACCATGTCGGAAGAGATTTAGTGATTTTGGGATTGTCTAATAATTCTTTGTTATCTAAAACAATATTCATAATTTCTACTTGTTCATCAATACATATTCTTTTAATTAAATTAGATAAATCGGATTTTAAAAACTTGTTATTATATAAATCATTATTATCTAAAACTTTGTTTAATATTTTGGTTCTATTAGAATAACCTTTTGATGTTCCAAAATTTATATCCCACAAAAACGATGGTAATTCTTTTATAAATTCTTTGTCATTAACAAGTTCTGTTTTGTCAAAAAATTTATTAACGATATCCGCATCTGCAGGTCTTTGAGTGTGAATGAGTATATCAGGTAAATTTTTCATTAAATTGTAGTTAGTATATAATTTTTCATCATTAATGATTTTATCTACAATTTTGAAGTTTGTTTCATCTTTTATGTTATTTATTATATATCCTAATTGGTGTTTAACTTCAGAGCTTTTAGATCTTAATGATTTACTTTTAATAAATTTTTCTAATATATCTTTTCTGAAATCTAAATTATCTTTGGTTGTTGTTGCGAGAACATCTGCCAATGTTTTATTTAAATTTCTATTGTGATATAAGCTTTTATTTGATAAATAAAAGTCTAAAAATTTATTTGTAGCTTCTATCTTTTCAGGAGTTTTTAATGTATTTATAACTGAGTGAACATTAGAGTTTTTGTACCCTGTGAATAATTTTTTATTTTCAAATAATAAAGGATTATCTAATATTCTATTCGCTAATTCTAATTTTGGTTTAGTATCAACATGTTCGGCAATACTTCCAATATTGTTGGCAACATGAGGAAGTTTTTGCAATTCTTGAGAATTGATATACTTGTCAAATATTGTATTTGCGTATTCTGCATCTTGCCAAGATTTAGTTCTCCATATAATATGGAAAATATTTGAATTAACATTTTCGTTTTCATATAGTGGTTTGTTGTTTAAAAATTTGTCAATAATAACTCTTTGGTTATTTGTAATTGTGTCGCAATTATTGTCTATTCTGTTTTTATAAATAATCTCACTTCCGCATCCCATCCAAGTTTTATTAAACTTTTTATTAGTTAAAAGTTGCAATACAAAATTTATATTTGATTTCGTAATTGTTGGAATTGTATTGATTGCGTCTTTCATTATATATTCATTGTTGTATAATCTTTTTGTATCTAAAATAAGATTTATTACTTTGGTTTGTCCCGGGTTAAGATTGAATGGATTTGCAAAAAGAAGTTTTTGGGAGTATTTTTGGATATTTTTGTTTGCCATCAAATCAGGATTATTCATTATTTTATATATAAGTTGTGCTCTTTCAGAGTCAAGATAGTCATGATATCTGTCTTTAAAGTTGGCAAGTGGTATCATTTTAGTGATTTTTTCATTTGCACGAATTTCTTTTTTCAACTTTTTAAGTTCTTCATCAGAAATTTTAGGCAAACTAGGAATG
>CAKVBE010000236.1 GCA_934725005.1 uncultured Rickettsiales bacterium
TTCAGCCCTCCTAATCTTTTCATTATAACCACTAATATTTCTTACACCTAAATTTGACATTAGCCTATATCTTTCTTCCATTTCAGAAACAACCCATCTTAAAGACGATATGGCTTTTTGTGCATTAGTAACAACTGGACTTAATAAATGTGGTATACCTTCATATGCCGATAGTTCAAGCATTTTTGGATCTATCATTATGAATTTACATTCATCAGGTGAAAATTTATATAACAATGATAATATCATTGTATTTATAGAAACGGATTTACCAGAACCGGTTGTACCAGCTATCAATAAGTGCGGAGCTTTTGCTAGATCAATTATAACAGGTTCACCTGATATATTTGTTCCAAGAATTGTAGGTAATATATACTTTGTATTTTTAAAATCTTCAGATTCCAAAAGTTCCTTTAAATATATTGTGTCACGTACTCTATTTGGTATTTCAATACCCATAGCATTCTTATTTTCAATTACAGAAATTCTTGTAGATTTAACCCTTAAATTTCTAGCAATATCATCTGCTAAACCTATTATTCTTGACGATTTTATACCAGCCGATGGTTCAAACTCAAACAATGTTATTATAGGTCCAGCCTTAACACTAACAACTCTTCCATTAACTTTAAATTCAGCAAGAACTTTTTTTAATTCATTCGCTTTATCATACAATTCATCTTTTGTTATTAGATTATTATTAATTGGATGTTCATTCAATATATTTGTTTTTGGTAATATGTAAGATGATAGTTTTTTACCAATTTTTCCAAAATTAAAAAGTCCACCAGAAGTTTGTTTTTTTATCATTTCTTTTTTCTCAAAAACAAAATTATTTTCATCTTCAGCGTTGCATTTTTCATCATAACTATTTTTACTTTTATCTTCTATATTATGAATATATTCTTCTAATTCCCTTATTCTTTTATTTTGCTCTTCAAATAAAAAACGTTCATCATGTTTATTTTTCATATTGAAAACTTTTCTAAATGGAAAAATAAGTAAGCTAAATATAAAAACAAAAATATTCTTAATCCAAAAATAAATTTTAATTAGAAACACTTTCCAAATTTTGAAACTTTTATCAAACAATATAGTCAAAGATACCAAGTCGATTAACAAAAAAACAGGGGAAACAACATAATTTGGAATTCCAGAGGTTAAATTACCAACATAAAACCCTAAAAAACCACCACTAAGAATATCATGTGATGTTTTAATAAGAAGATTCTTTGAAATAAGTGTTGATGTAATAGTTATAAACAATAAAAACATTATAAGCTTATAACATAAATTATAACGTCTAAACTTACCGACGATTAAATTATATCCAATCTTAATAAAAACAAACAAAATCAATATCGATGTAAAACCAAAAGTTTGCACAAAGAAATCAGAAATGTAACCGCCAATTTTTCCCATTTTATTGTAAACAATTGTGTCATTTGTAGCTGTGTTAAATGATTGATCGTTTTTATTATAAAAAATTATTGACAGAATACTATACAGTGACACAAAGATTACAAAAACCCCGCTTAAAATTCTGAAAAACTTATTTAAAAAAACCCTTATCTTATTCATTATTCAAAAAATACTAAAACATACAGCCATTAATTCTTAATACATATTTATTATAAAATCAAGATTGACATTTTTAAATGACAAGGCAACAAATAAAACAAATTTTAATGACAAAACTATTGATATAATAGATTTTAATTCTATTATTGCATGTGTTAGCCGTCATAGCTCAGGGGTAGAGCAACACATTGGTAATGTGTAGGTCGGTGGTTCAAATCCACTTGTCGGCACCATTGATTTAAAATTGCCAAATTATACAAAGGTCTCCTATTTTAACAATTTCAGCATAAAACTAAATGTTCCATGTGCCATTTTTGTAAAACGTAAACAGCACATAGTATGTTACAGCACTTAAAGATTTAAATTGTATTAAAAAACCAAATAAACTGGTAAATGTATAATTGTATTTCAATAAAATACATATAAAATTAAGTCTTGAATAATACCAGATCAAAATTAGCCTAAAAACAAACCTAAATTTAAAACATTGATAAATTAT
>CAKVBE010000237.1 GCA_934725005.1 uncultured Rickettsiales bacterium
AATTCTGAACTTCCATCTACAAATCCAAAATCTCCACTTTCATCTATAAATATGTTAAGTCTTCGTTTTATCTTAATCACCTACTTTGACTTATGTTTCATTTTTAAAATCACTAAAATTTAATATGTTCTGTTTTATTTTTAAATCTATATTTTCATCTAAATAATCTAAAGGCAAATTTGATAAAACCAATAAATCTTGTTTTGGAATATTTATGCTCTTGTTTATCTGATTTTTAGTTTGTAAATCATTAACTATAATAAGCTTTATTGCATTAGATAACAACTTAGGCTTTTCGATAACAATAACATCATCTAATGGCTCAGTTGTTCTCCATTTTTTTAGGCTTATTTGTTTTCTCAGATATAAAACTTGACTATCACTAAAAATCCCTAGTTCTTTACATCTGTATATCATTGCTGCAATAGAAACTTTCCATCTAGATTTTAGATTAACGAAATGGTCTAAAGATAATGCTAATACTTCATTACTAAATTCTTCTCTAGGAAGTAAAAAAGCACTAGCAAACATATTAGCTTCTTTTTCAATTCGGTCTAAAATTTCTTTGTTTTCAAGTTCTTCTTTTGTAATCTCAGAATGCAATATTAAATGTCCTAATTCGTGAGCTAAGTCAAACCTTAATCTACATGCAGAAATATCATTTGTTCTAATAAAAAATATTGCTGTATCATTTATAACTTCTGAACAAGCATCTACTTTAATATTATTTATATTACTATTACACAATATAATACCATTTTGTTCTAATAAAATAGATAAATTATTAATAGGCTCTCTTCCAACATTCCAATATTCTCTCAGTTTATCTGCTATATCTTCTATTTTATATAGATCTAGATTTTCTAGTGCTTTTTCTTCAAAATCTGGTAAATTTAATTTAGGAAATTCAATAAATTTATTTATATATTTATAAATATGATTTGTCCACTTTATTCTTATTTTTATTTCCTCTCTAACCTGGGTTTCTGCCGATTTTAAACTTCTAAAAAATATAGTTCCATAATTATTATTTGAATCTTCATTATTAAACATAAAAAAATTAATGTCAAAATTTAAATAATTACAATATTTTATCATCGTTTCAGAACTAGGAGAAGACTGCCCTAATTCATATTTTGAAATAGTTTGTTTTGAAATTCCTATTTTTTCGGCTAAGGCAGTGACGGTATATCCTCTTGCTAAACGAGCTTCTTTTAATTTTTCAGGAATTATTTTTAAATTTTTATTTTCCTTAAACATTATTTATTTCCTTCCTTAATACCTTTTCTAATTTTTAATGTATTATCTGCTAATTCTTCATCGCTATTTTTAATAACACTTAATTCTTTAAGTAAGTTTAAATTGCATTCCCATGTTTTTCCATTTGCTGAAGGTATTCCTAGCATTAAGCTTTGTAATTTTCCATCTTCACAAACATGAGTCAATAAAATATGTTTTTTATTTGAAGTTTCTTCTATATCAAAAAGAGAAATTTGATTATTAAAAGACAAGTTTTCTCTAAATTTTGCCTTTCTAGGCATCATGTTTTCTTTAGATACTCTAGAAACAGTAATTATAGCATTTTCTGTTTGAAATTCATAATGAGTGCAATTCTCTGCACAATTTTTACATTCATTATATTTAAAAGGTAAAAATTTACTTTCAATTTCGTTTTTCATTTGTTCTTCAACCTTTAAGTTTCTTATATAAGTAAGTGTTTCATCTCCTTTTTTAGATGCAAAAGCTGAATCTGAAATTTTTAAATTTTCGGTATCAGCATATGCTCTTGAAAATGTTCCTATTAATTTTTGCCTTATATTATATGGTATTTCATTTTTTAAAAATTTTTCTGCTTCCATCTAATCATCCTCTCTATTTTTTTATAATGTTATTATACTATTGTCTAAAACAGTTGTCAATATTTTTGAGAAAATATATTGAAATTGTCGCAAGAACATCTGTTTATTTATTTTCTATCATCCACTTATATAATTCATCTTCCATAATTTTTCCTTGTTTATAATCCTTTATCTTACTTTGTGCAATTTTCTTCCAGCTATCAAAATTCTTTTTTAATTT
>CAKVBE010000238.1 GCA_934725005.1 uncultured Rickettsiales bacterium
AAAGAGGTATTTGCACAGGCAAAAACGGATTTAGATAATGGGAAAACTGTCTTATTTTCAGGAACTCCTTGTCAAATCGCAGGATTAAAGTCGGTTTTAAGAAAAGATTATGAAAAATTATTAACGGTTGATTTAGTTTGTCATGGCATTCCATCACCTAAAGTTTTTGAAATGTATAAAAAAGAGTATCTAAAACAACAACTACAATCTCTTAATTTTAGAGATAAGAGCAGAGGCTGGAACCCGTACTGTGTATCTATTGAAACAAAACAAAAGCATATAGATTGGGCATATAAAAATTCTTTTGTAAAACTATTTTTATCTGATTTAATTACAAATTCTGCTTGTTATACTTGCCAATTTAATAAACTTCCAAGAGTTGCAGATTTATCATTAGGAGATTTTTGGGGAGTAGATAGTTATGATAAATCAATGAATGATAATAAGGGATTATCTATAGTCTTGATAAATTCAAGTAAAGGGGAAGATTGGTTTAATAAAATAAAAAAACAAGGGTTATGCAAAGAAATCCCATTAGATTTTGTTATAAAAAACAATCCTAATATTTATGGTTCTTCAAAACCTCATGCAAAAAGAGAAGAATTTTTTGAAGATATAATTAATGGAAAAAGTTTAAAAGAATGCGTGAAAAAATATTGTAAAACTCCAATTCACATTTTTATTTATCGCTTACTTCCTCAGTTTGCAAAAGATTTTATAAAATACAATATTCTAAAAATGGAGAAATAATGTTTGAAAAAATAAAAAATATATTGAATAGTCAATTATATGCAATTTCATTATATGCAAGGCAAATTGCTGGGACTTTTATACTTTTTGTTATTGCCCATTATTTATCTGTATATGATTATGGATTATTTTCCAGTTACAAAAACATTGCAATGTTTGCATTACTTTTTGCTAATTTAGGTTATTCAGATTATATTTTGGTATCGAGCAAGGCTAATGTGAAAGAAGTTAAATTAAAGATTTCTCTATTTTTGTTTAATGCAATAGTATTATCAATTTTAGTTGCAATTTTGTCTTGCTGTTTTAAATTAGAAAATCATTTTTTATTCTTTTTAGTTATACTAAGAACATTTTTTGATGGAATCTTTTTTGCTCTAATTCTACCATATTTTCAAGCTTCTAAAAATTTTAAAACGATATCATATATAAATCTATTTTACAGTATTGCATTATCTATAATTGCTGTGATTTCCTATGTTTTCAAATTGTCATTGATAAAGTTTTTACTTTTAAATATTTGTTTAGGGTTATTTAACTTTATTCAGTGTACATATTATGCAAAAATAAATTATTTCCTTGTAATAAATTATTTAAAACGTTTTTACCAAATAATAGACAAAAGTATTTTTGCATATATTGGAGTGTCAATTGCCTCTTTGTTATATGCACAAATTCCGTCATTATATGTATCAACTTATTTACCAAAAGAAGAAGCTGCATTATATTTCGCCGCATTGACAATTTCAGGCATTATATATTTATTAATTAATGCACAAACTCAAAAAATAATACCTGACATGATTAATACTTCTATAGAACAAGTGAAGTTTATTATCAATAGAAACTTAAAATTTATGATAATTGCCACAAGTTTAGTTTTTGTATTTATGGTCTTTGCAGGAAAATTAATATTGAGTCTTTTATATGGGCAAACTTATTATTTAAAAGCCTATCCCGTATTACTAATATTGATGCTTGGAAATATTTGTGTAGCAGAAGCCGCTGTTTATGGCACGTATATTACTGCTAGTGGTAATCAAAAACGAAAAATCCCAATGCAACTAAAAGCAACAGCAGTAACCATAATATCTCTATTTTTGTTTCATAAATGGGGTGTTATAGGTGCAAGTTGTTCATTTTTGTTAGCGGCAATATATGTTTCGTATTTATATACAACATTTACATTAAAATTTTTAAAACAACAATCAGAAAATAACATAAAGGAGACAACATGCAACAACAATTAAACTACTATCCGCCACAGGATGAATTGGACGAAGAATTGACGATTGATTTGAAAAAAATCTTTTTTGCACTTTGGAGCA
>CAKVBE010000239.1 GCA_934725005.1 uncultured Rickettsiales bacterium
TGTTGTATAGCAGGTTTTATTTGTTCTATTTTGGTTCTTAATGTTTCCCACAAATTAAAAGAATTAGCACTAGGAGCAATATTTTCGTATTCTCCTGTAGAATACCCTGTTATTTTAAATTTTGGTTGTTCAATCTTTGGTTCTTGTATCTCTGGTGTTTTTATTTCTGGCATTTTTATTTCTTCTGTTATATTTTTTAGTTCTCTTAAATTGCCAGTTAATTTTCTTACTTCTTTTGAATAGCCTGTTATTTTCTGTATTTCAAATATTTTTCCGTTTATAGTCATTCCACTTGTATCATTTGGGTCAAAATCATTATTTGTATTTTCTTTTGTTTTTGAAACATTGTTTTTAATGTTTACATTACCGTGCTGTTTGTTGTTTCTGTAATGCTTCTAATTCTTTTCTTACTTGTCTTATTTGTTTAATTGCTTCTGTATTAGTAACTTTTATTTTTATTTGATTATTATCTGAGCTTTTCTTTAAATCTTGTAATTGTTTTTTTGCTAATTTAACTGCTTGTCGCACTTTTTTATTAAATTCTTTCATATCGACTTTTGAAAAAGCTTCTTGCATTTGCTTAATTAGTTTTTGTAGTTCTGGCATTATTTTTTGAAACTCTTTTAATGCTTCTTCTACTTTTGCAGTTACTAAAATTTCTATCTCTTCAACTGTAATAAGTCATCTCCTCCTCTCTTTCTTACACAAATAAAAAAACACCTACCTAAGTAAGTGTTTCTTCATATTTTAATGGTATTTGTATACATATTCTATTTTCTTTTTGTAAATTCCTAACAATTTTTACTCCATCTATTTGAAATTTTTCTATTATTTTATCTGATACTAATAAAATATCTGATTGAGTAACCTCTCTTGAAAATATTACTTCATATTCAGTTATATATTTCTTTCTTTTAATATCTATTACTTTTACGTAAAACCCTAATTCTTTGTACAATTCTTGTATTTTTTGAGTAGTAAGTTTTAGTTCTATATCTGTTAATTGAATAAGTTGAAATTCTCTTTTTATTGTCTTTTCTTGTATATTTTCTAATTTAGAATTATAATTTATTTTTTGAATATTATCAATTTTTAAATTATTTTTTACTATTTTTTTATTTTTTTTCTTTTTAGAAACAATATCAAATATAAAACTTATTAAACTTATAATAAAAATAACAATATAAATAAACATTTTTATAGCTAAATATAAAATATAAAAAGGTAAACAAAATAATAACCATATCAATTGAAACATTTTAAGTTAACCTTTCTACTTCAACAATTGTTGTTTTTTTATTTCAAACTCTTCTTGAGTTATTATTCCATTGTCTAATAGTTCCTTATATTTTCTTATTTCGTCGGCATTAGATACTACATTTCTGATATCTTCATTATTTTCAAGTCTTCTTGCTTTATTAATTGCTTTTTTTATTTCTTCATTTAATCCTTTTCTTAATATCTTTATTATAAATATTTCTGTTATTCCAACTACTCTTAATTCACCAGTTTTAGTTAATCCGTTTATATGTTCATCAATAGACTGTATATCCCTTATCATCATTTGTTTTTCATTTATTGTTCCCAATGTTGAATTACAAAAGATAATTCTCTTATCTGTTACAGCTACTACACCACTCAAAACATTCTTCAGTTGCATTGCTCCACCAAATAATTGCCCTTGTTGTTCAAAACTCATATTATTATTTTTATTTATTGCTATATTAGTTACTAAAGCATATAACAATTTTTCATTCTCTTCAATCAAGGTTTGTGTTTTCCTTATAGCTCCTTTATTCAAGAAACTATAAGTTTTATTATTTTTTACAAAATCATCTACATTCATCTTAATCTCCTTTTACATATTATAAAAAGATTATGTCATTTTTAACTATTAAGTAAGTGCTTTATTTTATTATTTTAAATTGATTTTTATTTCTTTTGAATCCCATATAGTATTGTTGTATATTAATGCTAAACCGTTATCTCCTTTTGTTGTTTCAAATGTTATTGTACCTGAAACTTTTCCTCCTGAAATTAATTCTCCATATGATAAACTTG
>CAKVBE010000240.1 GCA_934725005.1 uncultured Rickettsiales bacterium
CACTTCCCAGGGAAATCGTTAACAACGAATAAAGATCTATGATGTCCCTTAGTTACATAATTATTTTCATCTATTATTAACATTGCTTCCTATATTAGTTATTCATT
This sequence comes from uncultured Rickettsiales bacterium, assembly GCA_934725005.1. Next base: position 108 of record CAKVBE010000240.1, read on the forward strand.
AAATTACTTTACTTTATTTAATTGTTCTCTGGACTCTTGCCACTCAATTTGTCTTTTTTCTTGCTCTTTAACTCTCTTTTCATAAGTATATTTATTATACATTTTTATTATTTCTTTCATAATTGGTAACCAAACATCAGAATCATTAGAATTTGTTATTTTTTTTGCTGTTTCCATAGCATTAATTGTAACCGCATCAGCATTAAAAACTTTTGCTTCAGTATCATCGATAAAATCAAACTTAACTGAAGAAAATACCATGTTTTTATTATGCTTTAACAAAAAAATATTACTATCCGGTTTTATAACACTGAGTAACCTACTCTCCTGTTCATTTATGCCAAAAATCTTTTTTTGATATATGCTAGTTTTTAAATTCTGCAAAAGTATGTTTGTTTTGAACAAATCACATACTGGTTTTTTTATAAAACTAGAATCAAAAAAATCTGAACCTGAAGTTGTTGCTACAAATATAGCATTTTTCTCAGAAAACTTGTGTATAGTTTCGCTAAATTTATTGGATAAATATTTGTTATCAAATATACCCCAAATTTCATCAACAGCAATTATTGTATTTTTCTTACAATCAAGACTCAAATATATTTGATGTAAAATATATTTAAGTATGATATATCTAACCTCATCATTAAAAATAGTATTTCCCAAATCTATACCAGTTACAAAACTTGAATTTAAATCAACTGTAAAATTGCTATTGAATATAAAACCATACCCATCACTATCATCACACCATTTTTTCAATATTCTGGCAATTTCAATAAAAGAATTTTCCACAGCTAAATTATAAATATCCTTTAAATTATTAAGGTTTTTTATATTTTTAGCTATTAATAAATTAAATTTTTTGATCTCTTCCTCAAGATTAGTTTTCTTATTACCAACTTTAATGAAACCATCATCATCAGTCCTTAAGATAGCATTAACCCATTCAATAATAAAATTGATATTTTCTTCAGTTTTTTCTAAAGCAAACGGGTTTATTGATAGCTTCTTCTTACAAGAACCCTCAGTATTTGATAGCTCATAATAATCTCCGTTTATAGCATTAATAAATACTTTTGAACGACTTTTTAAATCTATATAATATATTTTATCAGCTAACTTACTGGATTCTGTTATTAGAAAATTTAATAGCATTGTACTATATGCACAATCAGGAGATATTATTAAAGTATTTCCATTGTTATCTGTATCATGAAACGAGAAAAAATATGGTGTATTTATAGTCGTCTTCAAAACAGATACAGCATCGCCCCAAGTATTTTTTGTCAATTTACCAGTAGGAAAATTATATAAAGAAACAAACTGACCAATTTCTTTAAGAGGTGCTACTCTTAATCTTTTTAAAAAATTAAAATTTGCTGGAAGTTGTGACCAATAGAGTGTTGGCATAAACATTTCCTCTCTTACTCCAATCAATCCAATTTCTTTTAATACTTTAAACAGAGATTTTATATTTTCTTCAAGACTTTCTGGAGTTTTACCCTTTATTTGTATAATCACTTGATTAATTGTAAAGTTTAAAACACTATCTGGTTTATCAGCTTCTTTCTTGATCTCATCAATCTTTGTCAATTCTTTTATGTTTGAATCATCAACTAGAACTAGAGTTTCAACTTCACTATCAACTAAATTTCTATAATCCGCTTTTTTATCTAAAAAACTAGCTGATTGCGTGATTATAAGTTCTTGATCGAGTTGAATTATTTTATCTAATTCTGAAAGTAAAAGGTTGTTTGAATCTTTAATAGATATAATAGATGAATATGTTGTTTTTTCATCATCATAGACAGTAACCTTATTAGAATGAAATATCATTTTATGATTTGCTAAACCATAACCAAGTATATTTATATCAAGAGGAAACAATCTTCTATCATTATTAACAATTAGCGAAAACAATTTACAATGTTCAGAAAAAT
>CAKVBE010000241.1 GCA_934725005.1 uncultured Rickettsiales bacterium
TCTATATCTACAAGTCTTTTTTCGCTACCACCTAGTGTATTTCCAATAAATTGTGATTCATGATCGCCGAGTAAATAATTGAAATCAATTCCTCTCTTTTTTGTTTTCATTTGTTTCATAAAACGTAAAACGGTACATAAACATTCACGAGATTGTGCGCCTCTATCTATTAAATCTCCACCTAATACAAACTTTCCTTTAAACTTAGGATTTAGTTCAATATTTGGTATTTGTACATAATCCAAAAAGCTTTTATCTTTTGGAAGTTTACTGAATTTTTTACAAACTTCTCCTGTTTTCATGTTATAGTATATTGTACTATTTTGATCTTTTTTAAATCTAGCAACTCCTGATGATATTAATGCATGTAATAACATATTTAAATCACCATGAATATCGGATACAAAATAAAAGTCTTTTTCAAATTTAAAATCTCCAGCAAAATTGGCAATATCATTTATATCATTTGATCTTTGCTTATCATTCATAAATTCTTCATTATCTTTTATAGTTATTTCACCATCTATACTTTGTTCTCTGATTTTCTTCTTTTCTTGATTCTTCCAATATTCATTTATAGCTGAAACATATTTTATATTTTCAGCACTTAAAAATGGATGATCTGCATTTTTAATATTTTCTTTGTGTTTTTGCATTTTATGTTCATACAATTCTTGAAATTCTATTGCTGTTTTTTTTGTTTCTATTGTTTGTTCTATTACTACTGTTTCTATTGATTCTCTTGGTTCCATTTTCTATACCGATTTTGTTAATATTTATATTCTTACAGTTATAATTATATCATACTTTTTTAACATAGTTAATAAGTTTTTTCATTTTTTTGTAAATAATGTATGAAAAAATATAATATCATTTTAATTGCTATATTTTGAGATACTGTTCTGTTGAAAAATGCCACGAAGTGACGATGGGAAGATTTTGCTAGCTATTATTCTCTAGATCCTTCCCATTTTTGAGAGGAAGTGCCAGCTTTGCTGGCGATGGGGTGCTTGGAAATTATTAAACTATTATTTTTAATTTTACCTCTACTCTTGATTTATTTTTTTGATTTACTTTTGATTTGTTTAATACATTATTTAAATAATCGATTCAAAACTAAACGATCTGATGGACAAAATATATTCATACTTTGATTATCTAGAAAATGAAAAGAATTATAGCAATAACACTATAATATCCTATAGAAACGATATAGATAATTTTATATTTTTTTTAATGAACATACTAAAGATTGATATAAATGAGGAAAATTTAATACATTTAAAGTATAATGAATTTAGAGCATGGATTAGTTTTAGAAACGATAACAATTACTGCAATAAAAGTAATGCAAGAGCATTGTCCAGCGTAAAAAGTTTATTTAGGTTCTTACAAAATAGATACGATTTGTTTAATCCAATAATATCAAAAATAAAATCACCAAAACTTTCTGAGTCATTACCAAAAAATGTTTCATTAAATAATTATCTAAAGATTTTGGAATATATACCAGCTCTTGTAAAGGAGGAATGGATTATTAAAAGAGACATTGCTATAATAACATTACTGTATGGGTGTGGCCTAAGAATAAGTGAGGCTGTTTCCATAAAAATCAGCGATTTTATTAATAATTATACAGAATTAAAAGTCATTGGAAAAGGTAACAAGGAAAGAATAGTTCCAGTACTATCAATAGTAAAAAACAGTGTTTTTGAATATTTAAAATTATGTCCATACAAAAATGATAGTTTTATATTTTTTACTAAGACTGGAAAACATTTTTCTGGAAGAATGCTAAGGATGCTTTTACAAAATATTAGAAGATTATTAAATTTACCAGAATATATTACACCGCACGCATTTCGTCATTCTTTTGCAACTGATTTATTAAATGCCAACGTCGATTTAAGAACGATCCAAGAATTACTAGGACATAAGACTATAAAATCAACACAGGTATATACACATTTAAACTATAAACATTTGGAAGATATTTATAATAAGTGTTCAATAATAAAGTAATAACAAAAATTAATACAAGAGATTAAA
>CAKVBE010000242.1 GCA_934725005.1 uncultured Rickettsiales bacterium
AGCTATATTTAATAAAACTAAAATTAATAAAAAATATTTTTTCACAACTTTAATTCATTAAAGAATTGATTATTTGGTGTTATTATAAGATTTGTATTATCCTTATTCATAACTTCTTTGTAAATTTGCATTGATTTATAGAAGTTATAAAACTCCATATCTTTACCAAAATTTTTGTTTATTAATTTTGCAGATTCACTTTCACCTTCACCTTTTAATATATCGGCTTTCTTTTTTGCTTCTGCAAGAATAAGGGCAACTTCTTTATCTGTATCAGCCATTATCTTTTTTGCTTCTTCTTCACCCTCTGCTCTTATTTGTTTAGCCTCAAGCTCCTTTTCTGTTTGCATTCTTTTATAGATTGCCAAACTATTTTTTTCCGGTAAATCAGCACGCATAATCCTTACATCTTTTATATAGATACCAAATTCTTTTATTTTTGAATTTAGATCATCTTCAATTTTTTGCGTGATTTCTGATCTTTGTTTTGACAATAATTCCGCGAAGTCAACACTGCCCACAATTTGCCTTAAACTAGATTCAAGCATATTTCCTAATTGTGTTGCTAAATCTTTTTTAGCTCCCTTAAATGCACCATAACATTTCAATACATCAACTGTTTGAAATTTTGCAAATACGCTCACAGTTAATCTTTTTTGATCGGCAGTTATCACTTCTTTATTAGATACAAATAAATCGAACATCTTTTTTTCAAACATGTGTGCATATTCAATAAAAGGAAGTTTTAACTTTAAGCCTGGATTTTTAATAACTTTTATCGGTTTTCCTAACCGTATTAATAATGCTTGATGTGTTTGGTCTACAATAAGTAACGATTTATTAACTATTGTTAGCACAACTAGTAAAACTATACCAAATGCAATTAAAAAGTTATTATTTTTATTCTTTTTCATTTTATTTACCTTTTATTTCTCTATGTTGCAAAATCTTATTTGAAATATCTTTATCAATAATCGTTTTATTTGTGTTTCTCATAACATCACGCATCGTTTCAAGATATATTCTCTTTTTATTCAATTCTTTATTATTTTTATATGTATTATAAACTTTTAAAAATCTTTCCATTTCACCAGTTGTTTGTGAAATTAGTGTCTCTTTATAAGCCTCTGCTTGTTTAACTATTCTTTCAGCTTCACCTCTTGTTTTTGGTAACAAATCATTTCTATAGGTTTCAGCTTCATTTATTCTTCTTTCCTTATCTGCTTTTGCAGTTTGTACATCTCTAAATGAATCTATAACCTGTTCAGGTGGATCAACCCTTAATAATTGTACAAGAACGATTTCTATACCGCTATCATAATTATCAAGAATCTTTTGTAACATATCCTTTGCTTGCAACTCTATTTCCAGTTTTTTATTAGCTAACACATCACTAATTGGACGCATCGCAATTATTTCTCGCATTACGCTTTCACTTGTCATTTTTATAGTTAAACCTGGATTTATTAAAGTGAAGGAATATTTTTTTATATCTTTAACTTTCCATTGTACTTCGAAGTCTATGTCAACTATATTTTTATCACCTGTCAACATCAAACTTTCCCAACTTACATTGACCATTCCTTCTTTATTTATTCTAAAGCCGAATTCTTCTTTATTAATTGTTTTTACAGCAACTTTAATAACCTTACCAATTGGTGATGGTACTGCAAAATTTAAGCCAGGTTTTTGTATTTTATAAAACTTTCCAAAATATAGAACAATAGCTTCTTCATTAGCATCAATTTTATAAATTCCTGCTGATAACCAACCAATAAACGTGATAAAAAGTAACAAAAACACGATTTTTGTTATGTCAAAATTTTCTTTATAAAAATTAAAACCTGTAGCCTTGACGCTGTTATTACTAACCTTATTGGAAGAAAAATTATTCCAAGGATTATTAAAATTATTCATTTTGCAAAATTAAACTTAAACACCACTAATGTATTAAAGAATTTAATAAAATCAACATATTTTATGTTTAAAATTACTGTTTTAATAATGATTAATTAGTTAAAACTAACTACACATATAAGT
>CAKVBE010000243.1 GCA_934725005.1 uncultured Rickettsiales bacterium
TTATTATTGTCTAAATATCTAATTACATCTTTTTTTACTTTGTTATCATTAAAACCTACATCAGTTATTATTTCAGTAAATATATTATTATTCTTTTTGTTTTTATTATTCTTTCTATTTCTACTATTTCTCCCATTTCTACTATTCTTTCTATTCCTTTTATTTCTACTATTCTTATTACCATTAAAATAATACTTCATTTTACCAAAATATCCAATAGAAATACCATTTTGATTTATTAAATTAGAGTTTTCATTAAAATTTAATCTATTGTTTACTATATTAGTAAATACGTAATTATTAAAATTAAGTTTATCAGAAAAAGAATCATAACTAGAAAATGATTTAGCACCATTTATTAAAATATAATCATTTTCAATAAAATTTTCTTTATTATTAAATCTAATTTGATCATTTTTGTTAAAAGAAACACTTAACCAATTATCTTCATTACTATTTGCATTATCAAATAAAACATTTGCAGATTTAATTTTAATTTTATTAATACCTTGAGATGCTATTAGATGTAAAGAAGATGGTCTTGTTTTTTTATTATATATGTTGTATATAATTTCTTGTTTTTCTTTCTCATTATCATCATCTACAGTTTCTTCTTCATCTTCACTTTCACATTTATCATCATCACATTCGTTACTGGTGTCATTATCATCATCTACAGTTTCTTCTTCATCTTCACTTTCACATTTATCATCGTCACATTCGTTACTGGTGTCACTATCATCATCTACAATAGTTTCTTCTTCTTCATCTTTGTTATTTTTGTAACTTTTACATTCATTATCATCTTCATTACTCGTACAATCTTTACTTTTAGTATTGCAATTATCTTCATCAGTGCCATTACCGGCACCACCACTGCTATTTTTTGGTTTACTTGAATCGTCGCTAGTATTCGTTTTAGTATTACCATTTTTACCGGTGTTATTGTCGGTATTATTACCACCTGGTGTATTTGGTTTTTTGCTATCACGATCTTTATTTTTGCTTTGACTACCATTAAAAGTACCACATGGTGATTGTTCAATATTTCTTTCTTCATAATTGTCGAAACGATTAGCAGCAATACTGAGCTTACCTGAATTAAAAATGTTATCTTTCATTTCAGCAATATGTTTAATATCTTCACTAGCTAATACTCTAATGAAATTATCATACGTGTCATCTTTACAATCATCTAAAATATAATTTTTATTTTTGAGTAATGTCGTGCTGCAAACGCCACTCAATTTAGACTCTAATTCCTCGTTGTTAAGTTCAACAAATCCATTTAATCCATAATCTATAAGAATTGAATTTAAAGTAATTAAAAGGTTTTCTTTGCTTGATGTCTCAAACCTGTTTTTTTCCATATATTTAATTATTTTTTTTCTATAATTTTCAGTTAGTAAACTACTTTCCTCGTCTACCTCTAAAAAGAGTTTATCTTCTAAAGAAGGATTTACGATAAAATAATATTGTACCAGAAAATCTGGAAGTACTACAGCTTTATCTTTTTCTATCTTTCCTCTCATAATTAATTCGTCTTTATACTTTTTATTAAAAAGCATGGAGTCGTAGTCATCATTATTCTTGTCTATTATTTTTTTATTAATATCTTCAGTCAATGCTCCTAAATATCTTTCACCAGGTTCTTCATAATTATTGTCTTTACTCCATGCACATGCTGTATCTACAAAGGCATGATAGGCTTTCCGTGCTCTTACTTTAAAAACATCTTCAAAAGGAGCTATTTTGAATTTTATGAAGAAAACATTATGCAATTTTATTTTTAAGCGGTCGTACTTTGGTGATCTTCCTTCATCATATTTGTATGGCTCAATATTAAACTCTTCCATACCTTTTTCTTGGTGAAGTGGTTCTGAGTATACCCAAGGAACACCGTTACCATCAGTAGCTATGTATCCATTCAAAATTTTATTTTTTTGAATAATAGCATATGCACTTGTTATTTTTATTAATGCTAGCAAAAAAAATATAAAATATGTTTTTTTTACACTCATAATTTATTGAAGTTTTAG
>CAKVBE010000244.1 GCA_934725005.1 uncultured Rickettsiales bacterium
TAATAATTTTACATAATTCGACTTTATTTTTAACTGGTACGAGTAGCTATAAGGGGCATGAAGAAACTCAGTAATAATGAGGCTTCAAGCCAACTACAATGTTTACAAGAAAGGTCATTCGACACAATCCGATAAACTCTAAGGATAGTGAAAAATCAAAATAAAATCGTCTTGAAAAAATCAGGGCGATTTTTTTATTTCAGAAAGGAGCAAAAAATAATGCAAATATTTTTATTATTAATAATTTTTATTTGCGTTTTGGTATATCAGTGGCGAGAAATAAGAGATTTAGAAAGAAAGACTTTAGACGCTTTTAAAATTGTATGCCAAAAAATAAATCAAGAAAGGAAAATAAAAATGGAATTAGTGTTATTAACAGTTAGTATATGCTGCATGGTTTGGGGAATTTACAATTATTCGGAAGTTCAAAAACTTGAATTTAAATCGGAAAAAACCTTTTTAGAAATTGCACGGGAGCTTGAAATTTTAAAAAAAGAAATACGGAGTGTGAAAAAATAATGGAACTATTAGATGACAGAGCATATCTTGAGCCACCGGATAATGAAGCCAAAGCAGTTTTAGAATGTTTTTTCTGCGGTGAAGATATTTATGAGGGCGATGACTATTATGTTTTGAACGGCTTTAATTGTTGCGAAGAATGCTTAGATGTACATTTTAAATTTACGGCAGAGCTTCCTGACTATGAAGCAGAAATAGCAGATTTAGAATATCATGATTTAAAAAATTAAAGGAGAAAAATTATTATGTACGAAAATAAATCAATATTTGAAACATTGTTTGAAATTAATGTAAATGACCATATCGAAAAGAAAAAAGATTTAACATATCTTTCGTGGCCATATGCGTGGGCAGAGGTAAAAAAGAAATATCCGAACGCAACATATCAAATACATTTATTCGGAGAGAAACAGCTTCCCTATGTTTTTGATGAAAGCGTTGGGTACATGGTTTTTACAAGCGTTACAATTAACGATTTAACACATAGTATGTGGCTGCCTGTCATGGATTCAGCAAACAAGGCTATGAAGTCCGAAGGCTATACTTACGACACTAAATTCAGAAAAAATATTCCAGTAGAACCTGCGACAATGTTTGATGTAAATAAAACAATTATGCGTTGTTTGGTTAAAAATCTTGCCATGTTCGGATTTGGTTTATATATCTATTCCGGCGAAGATTTGCCGGAAATTGAAACGGAAAAAATTACAGCTAAAGACGCAAATATTTTAAAAGATATAGTCGGAAAAATTGATAACGGCGAAAAAATTTACACTATGATTTTAAACAGGTACAAAGTAAAGAGCTTCTGGGATTTAACGCAAAAACAGAGGTCGGATATTTTAGCAGGGCTTCAGGAAATTCCAAAAAAAGTGCAACGTGACGTTGCATCCAATTCGCACATGAAGTAAGTGCGTGATATTAAACTTAATATCCTGCGACTATAATAATTGCGCAAATTGCGTGCGCAGGCTCTGCGCCGACCTCGAATATACGTAAGGTTCGGTAAACAAATCACCTATACCCCAAAACAAACAAGTGAATATGAAAAATTAGTCAAAGCAAGTTATATGGCTGTTTCAAAGATGTTTTTTAAAAAAGATATCCCTCTTGAAATAGATATAACTGCTTTTTTTAATGGGAAATATTCGGATAACGATTGGGTCACAAAAAAGCCTGATTCCGACAACATTATAAAAATTGTTTTAGACGGACTTAATAAAGTCGCTTATCACGATGACGCACAAATTTGCAAATTAAGTTTTGAAAAGAAATACTCAGAAATTCCAAGAGTGGAAGTAAAAATAAAAAGTTTAGAGGAGAAAACAAGCATGAAAACAACAAAAATTTATGATGATGAAAAAGAAGTTTACAGCGGAAACTGTTACGTAAATACGGTAATTTTTAGAGGTAGAATTTATGATGACTTCAAGGAAATAAAATCGAACGGTATTAAATTTTTAATTCAAATAAGGGGCGCAAAAGACGATATAACAGGGCATTTACTATA
>CAKVBE010000245.1 GCA_934725005.1 uncultured Rickettsiales bacterium
CGACTATAATATAAGTAGAAACAAAGAAAACGCAATGTTTCGTATACTAAACGATATACATAAAAAGAAAGGACTTTTGCAATGAAAAAAGCTTGTATAAAAGAAGGCATAAATAAAATTAACAAAACTTCTCCAATACCATTGAATTATGGTTTTAAGAAAGCACTTGAAGGAGTAAGGAATGGTGAAGCAGAATACAAAGTTGATAAAGGAGAAAAATAATGAGTGTATTACGTTATTTAGAAAATTTAGCAAGCAATGCTATTTTGAGTGATGATGAAGAATCTTCCATAGACACTTCTATAAGTACATTACAAACACGATTAGATAGTTATTTTGGGGATGAATTAAAAGAACATTTTAAATTTGGTTCTTCAACAAGAGGAACAATATTGCCAAGAAAAATGGACAGTGATTCAGATATTGATTATATGGTTGTTTTTGATGACGACAGTTATAAGCCGCAAACATATCTTGATAAATTAAAACGTTTTGCAGAAGCAAAATATAGCACTTCTGAAATATATCAGTCCAGTCCAACTGTTGTTTTAAAGTTAAATCATATAAAATTTGAATTAGTTCCTGCAATAGATAAAGGTTTTTATAGTTATCATTCATATTACATTCCAGCTAAGGCATCTGATGTAAATGATTGGATTTTAACAGATCCAAATGGATTTAATGATAAGTTGACTGAGAAAAATCAAAATAATAATTGTTTAATAAAACCAATGATAAGGCTTGTTAAATACTGGAATGCTGACAGGGGGCATCTTTTTTATTCATATATTAAAGAAAAAGATATTGTAAACAAATTTTATTATAATTGTTCCAATGTAAAGGATTATTTTTTCGATTATATGTTATCTATGTCAGATTCAGGTTATGAATATCAAAAAACTGCAGATGAAGTCAAGCGAGCAAAAAAGATAATTAATCAAGTTAAGGAATATGAAAAGGCTGGTTATCCTGTAACAGCAGAAAACGAAATAAAAAAATTACTACCTGAGGTATAACAATGCAAACACCATCATTTATAGAAGATCATATATCACAAATACCGGCGCTGCAGTTGTTGCAAAATTTAGGCTACACTTATTTAACTCCTGAAGAAGTTTTAAAAGAACGTCAGGATAAATTAAGCAATGTTATTTTAGAAGACATTTTAGAGCAGCAGCTTATGAAGATAAATGAGATAAACTTTAAAGGAAAAATTTACCCCTTTTCTCCGGCGAGTATTCGTGGTGCAATTGATGCCATAAAAAATGTTCCTATGTTTGATGGTTTAGTTACAACCAATTCAAAAATCTATGATTTATTAACTCTTGGTAAAAGTTTTGAAGAATCAATTGGAAATGATAGAAAAAGTTTTACTATAAACTATATTGACTGGAACAATATTGAAAACAATGTATTCCATGTTGCAGAAGAATTTGAAGTAAACAGAACTTCGAGCGATAAAAAATATCGCCCTGATATTGTTCTTTTTGTAAACGGTATTCCGTTGTGCATTATTGAATGTAAAAGACCAGATATAAAAGAACCTTTAGAGGAAGCGAAATCGCAACATTTAAGAAATCAGCAAGAAGACGGAATTCCGCATTTATATAAATATTCTCAAATATTGCTTGCTTTAACATCCAATAAGGTTCAATATGCAACAACAGGAACGCCAAGAAAATTCTGGGCTACTTGGAAAGAACAAAAACTTAAAGAAACTGACTTACAAGTATTAGTTAATAAGCCATTATCTGATGAACAGAAAGACAAACTTTTTGCAGACAGATTCAAATATGTAAGAAAGTATTTTGATAACATAGAAGCTGAAGGTCGACTTGTTACAGAACAAGACAAGATGGTTTATTCATTATGCCAACCTCAAAGACTATTGGAACTTATGTATAAATACATCGTATATGATGCTGGTATTAAGAAAATTGCTCGTTATCAACAATATTTTGCTATTCAAGATACATTAGAAAGAATAAAAATTATAAGACATGAACGCAGACAGGGTGGTGT
>CAKVBE010000246.1 GCA_934725005.1 uncultured Rickettsiales bacterium
CTAAAAGATATAATAGAAAAAGGTTTTTTTGACCTAAGTGATAAAAACTTTTATTTGTTTAAATTAAATAATGATAAAAATTTTTTAACGAATATTAATCAAATAGAAAATAAAACAGAATTTATTAAAACAATCAAAGAAATAGTATCAAATTGTGCAAAGAATGTTTTTGAAAAATTTCAATAATAAAGTTGTATAACATAACAAAACTTGCTCATATATAAAAGACATTTTAAAACCAATATATAAAGTAAAATATGCTTTATAGGATATTGAATATAAAATAATATTTTACGACTTACACTTATAAGTTAACATATTGACTCATTAAACTGCGATTATATATTGCCGCTAAGTTTAATACTATTTGATAATATTATGTATAATACACAATCAAGTATACCAGTTGAACGTAGATTACAAGACGCTGCAGATGAGATTGAATCTGTAACAATAACCGAGGGTAGCCCATTTGTGCTCTATCTTTTAAAGGATAAATGTACACAAATTGCCGTCAATGTTGATGAACTTATAGTATATAGAAAAATTAAAGATACAATAACTACAGAAGATTGTAAAAACCAACCTGATAATATCTGGGTAAAACGAGCTCAAGTTGATATATATCGCGGAAATTCAGAGATTTATAGAAATTAACCTGTATTAGCTTATTTTATATATTTTTTATGTATACGTTAGTTTCAAATAAAACTGAAGGGAGTGAGACTGTGTCTTATGCAATTTATACATCTGACCCAAAAAAAATTAAGAATACTTTACCATTTCCTGACGACAAAACAGCTTATGGAGATTTGTTAGTAAAAATATGTATCAGTAAAAAAACCGGTTTGGTTGAAGATATCGAAAAAGGAGATGAAAGTAAAATAAAAGAGATTAAAAAAAGTTAGATGTAAAGATGATAATGATGTAATAAGGATTCTTGTAAATACAGTTGAAAGAATTAAAGATAGCGGTTGTGACGGTAGGAGCAATGTTGGTACCTCTACATATCAGCAATAATGCTTGATCCAGATTATTTCAAAAGTGCCAATAGTTGTACAAGATTTATATGTTATGATGATAGTACAAGTAATGAAGAAAGAGCTGAAAGGGTAATTAACATTGTAGATTATACGAGAAAATTAAGATCTGATTGTCTACGCGACAAAAATGAAGAAAATCTTCCACCAAGGTTTATTTTTATTCCATATGGTATAAAAAAGAGTGGAATGATTGGTGGCAAACATATATGTATAATATATAATAATAGCAGATTTAGATGCCACAAGGGAAAATAGTATAAGATATTTTGATAGTAGTTACGATCTTGAAAATATGCTTGGTAAGGTGAAACAAACCGTCCTTAATGATGACGGTACAGAAATGCTTGACACCATTGGTGTTCCAATGGTAAACTTTTTTCCGGACAATACTGGAACCACTGCACTTGGAAAATTAATCGACATGATGTCTTGTTGTGAAAAATTAGACTCAGGAATACCAAAACCAATAAACCCAAAATTACAAGATTCATCACAGCAAACCGATTGTAGTTATTGTGTGGAAGCATTAATACATTTAGTCTCATTTAATCATGAGTTCAAAAATTTTGGAGACTTTAATGGACTTAGTAATTTATTAAATCAAAAATAAATTCCAAATCTCAATTTGAATTAACTAGAAAAAATATAAAAAAGTTCTTAAGAGCGGCAGATCCAATATTAATTGGTTTATCACCAGATCGTGAACGATATGTTAACTATAGAGGAATAACATTTGGTACTAAAGTACAAAATCTAAAATTCTCAGTAAAAGGAGAACAATTATCTACTGATACCGAACATCTAGCTAACATTAGTACTCCACCGCTGACGCAATCAGTTTTATGTCCAGAATCAGTAGAAAGTACACCAGTGCAACAACCAGAAAATGAAGCTGTTCCAGGTCTATCTGCACTAATTGATCAATTACCACAAGGTTTTATAGATAGCGTAAAAAAACAACAATCAAAACGGCGAGA
>CAKVBE010000247.1 GCA_934725005.1 uncultured Rickettsiales bacterium
AAACACCTTTACCTAAAAATCTACCTTTATCGCCATCTCTTAATTCACATGCTTCAAAAACACCTGTTGATGCTCCTGATGGAACTATAGCTGATCCAAAAGAACCATCTTCTAAATAAACTTCAGCTTCAACTGTAGGATTTCCTCTTGAATCAAGAACTTCTCTAGCCTTTATATCTATAATCTGTGCCATTTCTATTTCTCGTTTTTAATAAAATTGTCAAATATAATGCTTAATAACTACACTATATGCGCTTTATTATACACTAAAATTTATTTTTTCAAGAAATGTTTTATCAAAACACTGGAGCCATTTCAATATTTGGAGATCAAGTTAATCATGAAACTTTACTATAAAGATAGAGTTTTATCCAATTTCAATAAAAATACAAATCTGGCATATTTTATTGTGAAAAATATAGTATTTTTATTAAATAAATTCTCATTATATGGTTGATTTAATAATTTATGTATGCTTTCATTTTTCATGAATTTCGACCCATTTAAAAATGTAACTAGTAATTATATGATTGCTGAAATAGTTAAAAAATAATGATATGACTAATAGATTTGAATTTGAACAAAAATTTTTTTGCAATCAATATGATGATTTGGTTAATATACTGAATAAACTTGATTTCAAAAAGGAAAATGAATTACTAAGTGAAGTTGATGAATATTTCACAGACATTAATTGTGAATATATAAAAAATCGTACACGTCTTAGAATCAGAAAGACAAACAATAAAACAATGGAATTAACCTTCAAAGGAAAATCAAATGACTTTGGAAATGCTTATGCTAAAATGGAAAGTAATATTGATTTAAATATTGATTCATACCATGAAATAAAAGATTTACTTTTTTCTATTGGATATTATAGCTATTGTATTGTTGATAAAATTAGAACTACTTTTTCAAAAGTTACTGACGGTATTAATTATAATGTTATGATTGATAACATAAAAAATGTTGGAAGTTTTGTTGAGTTTGAAATTTTAACAGAAGATAATCCTGATTGTAACATAATATCTGATAAATTTAATGAATTTATGTTATTATTCAAAAATATAAAACTCGAAAAAGCTAATTTACCATATCGTGATTTTGTAGCAAAAAACATATATGATAATTTTGTAAAGAATAAAGAATTCAAAAGTATTTACGTAAATTTTGATAAAAACAAAAAAGAATTAGCTCTAATCAAAGAATTACTAAACAAATTAAAAAGTAAACAAATTGATATTGTTGACAAAAGTTGTATAAATAATGAAAATACATTAATATTGGATGAAATTAATAATATTGATAACATAAATAGATATAGTATTATGAAAATACTACTATATTTAAATGTCTTTAGATAGTTTTTAGTAATAAAAAATTACAATTATATCTTAAACAAAGAATCTGAAATTAAATTTAATGGTGAAAAGATTATAAGAAAGGAATATTGGATTTTTGGAGATAAGAATTAAAAGTATAACCATTATTACTAATTTAAAAATAGTAAAAATAAGTTTTGTAAACGGTTAACATTTAAAAATTCTGTCCATTATAAAGTTTTTTAATCTTAACAACAAATAGTCTATCATTTGAAGTTTAATAAATTTATCACTAATCTCCAAGTTTTTTTATTCATTATTGACTTATAATTACTTTATGGTAATTGAGCTTACGTAGAGGTTGAATTATTTTGCAATATATACATGCTTTTTGATGGCAAAACTAAACATAAATATTTAGAGATGAACTATGCTTACAGTTGGAATGACGAAGCTTATTATGGTTGTGGGGGGGGGTACAATAATTATTGGAAATTTCACACAATGGGTAGTTGTCTGAAAGACTATGTGTTTCAAAAATTTCCAATTAGTGTTGTTACTTCCGTTATAAAGAATAAAGGAGTGTTCGAGTTACACAATAATCAATTGTACAGGTATAGTGACTTTGATAAATTTCTTCACAGAATAGATTTCGAATATAAACATAGT
>CAKVBE010000248.1 GCA_934725005.1 uncultured Rickettsiales bacterium
ATAACAACAATTTTTGAAGAAACAGAAGATACTCCTAAATTAGAGTATATTTGTTATGAACATTGGTATAAACAACCGGAGTATAAAAAAATAGAAGAACTTTTTTTAAAAATGATTCATGATAAAAACTGTTCCTCTGTTGATAGGTGCTACACATATGAAGCAGAATCATTTTATAATAGACTTAATAAAAGAGGTGAAACACCAGAATATAAAAATTTATTTATAAAACAAAGCAGAAAATACTTAATGGACGAAACAATCTCTGCTGTTATTTTAAGTTCCATTGACGCAAACAACAATTTGAATATATACTATCATGGAAAAACCCAACCACATTTTTTAATATACAAAGGAAAACACTTTGTACGTAACAAAGTAGGACAATCCTACTTAAACCATGGTTTACAAGGGCTTTTAAAATATGAACAGATAACCATTATTGATGGTTTTTAATTATAAAATCACAATTGAATGTTTCTTTACTATCTTCAATTAAATAGTTAATAAACCGTTTTGTGACATTTTTGCAAAATTTGTTTATAAAACAACCATATTTACCTGAAGGAAATAAATTTGTAGCATCTTTAAAAACAAAATATTTACTATCTTCTTTCGTCAAAAAGGCATCAAAAATTAAGGTAATTCCAAATTTGTTTTTAATCAGGGTTTTGTAAGTATCAACACTGGCATTGTTAATGTCAATTAATGTTTGCATATCATAAGTTTTTAAAAAAACTTTTAGTGATTCCGAAGATATATTATTTTTGTCAAAACACATTGTTGTATTTAAAATATCTTCTTTTGTTAATATTTTTTTATTTTCAAATGGATGTCCTTTCCAAAGTATCCAATATGGTGTGTAGTCAGCTAAACCTATAAAGTCTAGTTTATTATCTATTTTTTCATTTTTCTCCATACTAGATATAAAAACATCAATTTGTTTATCAGCAACAGATTTTAATGAAGTTTCATTATCAAAAAATACAATTTTTATTTTAACTTCATTGTAATCCTTTTTAAATCTAGTCAAAGTACCAACAATTTTATTTAGAATAAACGAGTTTGTACCAATTATTAGTTTTTTTTCCTCGGCATCTTTTAAATTCTTGTTATAATTTTTAAATAAATCATCAATTTGTTGAAGACAAACTACAGCAGACTCATAAAATTTTTTACCTTCATTTGTAAGAGAAATTCTGGTACTTTTTGTTCTGTTAATTAATGTTATACCTATATCTCTTTCCAATGCCTGTATTTGTTTGCTAACTGCGGCTGGTTCTACACCAAGTTCTTTTGCTGCTTCTTTTGCAATACAGTTATTTTGTACTGTTATACAAAAACCTCTTAATTGATTAAGCCTGTCTTTTTTATAATAAAAATAAATATCCGTGTTTTTTGATTCGCTGTCGTTCATAATTTATTATATCCTTTTAAGATAAAACTAATAACATTAGTGACATATTATTAACTTGCTTTTCAATTACAATAGTAAATTATATAATACCGTGAGTAGATATGACTCACATTCATGGAGATAAGTAATAAAACGCTCTGAAAAGCGTATCGGTATAGGAGGCTGTTAGGAAAATCAGCAAATTGATATGGACGGCTTCTTGGGAAAATGATGTGTCCTTTTTATATGTATTCATTGCATTCAATAACATCCAAGAAGTCGTATGTGTTTTATAGTTTTAAAACATTTAAATATAAGTTCAAGACCTGTTAATTTACTTATGAATCTTAAAACAAGTTCAAAATGACAATTTCTTTCTTATATTATCTAAGCTCCTGTTTGTTAACTATGTTGATGTTTCTTCTTAAAAATGAAAATATTTTTCAATGGTTGTTACTTTCTAAATCCTTCCCTGCTTTGCACTACTGTCCGGTTAAAATTACCCAGTTTCCGTAAAGGCGAATTGTAATTGTATCGAGTTTGGTTTAATTGTATTCTTTGATGATTTTGAAGATTTTCTATATAATCTTGTAAATA
>CAKVBE010000249.1 GCA_934725005.1 uncultured Rickettsiales bacterium
CTTTTTAATAAAAGATATTATCTAGAAACAGTAGAACTCTGTTTCCTTCTTATATATGGTTTTGATGAAAGATTATACGTTCTAGTTGTAATACTTTCTTTTACTGGAGTTATTTTTTCATCAATTTCAATATTTGCTTTCTTCAGAGTTTCGATAGATTCTATGTTAATTGGTAATGATTTTTTATCTTTTATATCTTTTTCCAAGATTTTTTTCACAAACTTTTCAAAACTATTTATTTCATTGTTATTTTTAATATCATTAAATTCAACATTAGAAATAGTTAGATATGTTATATTCTTACTATTACAGTATTCCTTTAAAATCTCATCTCTTTTAATTGTTGAAGCATCTCTTACTTTCTCTTCTGTATCAATAAAATGAGATGGTCCATCTGCTTCAATAATATATTCTTTGTTTTTATAATTAATATAGAAATCGGATTTATGTTTATAAGATAGTCCTTTAATATCATATTCAATATTTTCTTCTTTTAAAGATGATTCATCAAGGTTAAGTTTTTTTAATAAAAATTCTTTAATGTTAGCCTCTAGCATCGATGTTGTTTCGCTACATTCGTAATTAGAAATCTTTTTTAAAAACTCGCTGTTGATCTCAATATCAAAATTTCTGATATTTTTTAAATAAAACAAATTAATACTTATTTCACTTTTATTTTGGTTTACAAAATTTACTTCTATGTTTGTTAGTTTTTTGATTAATTCATTGATTATATTTATGATATTTTTGGATATTTCTTCATCTTTATGACTAACAACAAATATATTTACTAAAGCATTAAGCATGTTAGATATATGTTGGGTGTCATAATTATTTAAAGCATTTACAACAGCTTTAACTAGCATTTCATCATTTACACTAATTTCATTCAATTCCTCTTTTGTATAACCAAACTTAGCTAGAGCATTAAGTGTATTGGATATGTTTTGTGAAACAGATTTTTTAGATGTCAAAACTTTTTTAACGGCTCCAAGTAGTATCTCATCATTTTCACTAATTTTATCAAATTCCTCTTTTGTGTAACCAAACTTAGCTAAAGCATTAAGTGTATTGGATATGTCTTGTGGAACAGATTTTTTAGATGTCAAAACTTTTTTAACAGCTCCAAGTAGTATTTCATCATTTATATTTTTATTCAATTCATCTTTTGTATAATCAAACCTAGCTAAAGCATTAAGTGCGATAGCTATTTCTTGTTGGTTGCTATATTTATTAGCAAAAACTTTTCTAGCAGCTTCAAACAATGCTTTATTATTTATTATATTACTCTCAATTAATTTTTCTTTTGTGTAACCAAACTTAGCTAAAGCATTAAGTGTGTTAGATATGTTTTGTGAATTGCTATTGTTATCAGCAAAAACTTTTCTAGCAGCTTCAAACAATGCTTTGTTATTTATTATGTTATTCTCAATTAATTTTTCTTTTGTATAACCAAACTTAGCTAAAGCATTAAGTGTGTTAGATATACTTTGTGAGTTGCTATTGTCATCATTAAAAACTTTTCCGGCAGCTTCGAGTAGTTTATAATTTATATTTTTATTAAATTCCTCTTTTGTGTAACCAAACTTAGCTAGAGCATTAAGTGTGTTAGATATATTTTGTGGAATAGATTTTTTAGATGTCAAAACTTTTCCAGCAGCTTCGAGTAGTTTATAATTTATATTTTTATTAAATTCCTCTTTTGTATAACCAAACTTAGCTAAAGCATTAAGTGTGTTAGATGTGTTTTGTGAAATAGATTTTTTAGATGTCAAAACTTTTCCGGCAGCTTCGAGTAGTTTATAATTTATATTTTTATTAAATTCCTCTTTTGTGTAACCAAACTTAGCTAGAGCATTAAGTGTGTTAGATATATTTTGTGAATTGCTATTTTTACTAGTAAAAACTTTTTCAATAGCTCCAAACAATATTCTATCATTTATACTTTCATTTAATTCCTTCTTTATATAATCAAAA
>CAKVBE010000250.1 GCA_934725005.1 uncultured Rickettsiales bacterium
CTTCTATTCAACTTATCCTCTGATACACTTGTTATAGGCTCTTGCCTATTAATCTTTTGTTCGTCTTCTAACATTTAGAAAAATGGTCATTAATAAAAAAATTAAATTGTTCCCATATAGAATAAAAACTACAATAGATACAATTTTTGTGTATTATTAATACAAATTTTTATAAAATCAAACCAATTTTTAATCAATGCAATACTGTTAAATAAAAGTACATGGTGCATCCGGAGGGACTCGAACCCTCAACCGTTTGGTTCGAAGCCAAATACTCTATCCAGTTGAGCTACAAATGCACTTGAACCTATTGTAGAAAAAATTAAATAAAAGTCAATTACGATTTAATACAACATTTTACACACCATGTAAGTATAGAGATAGAGCTAAAAAATTAACTACGTTAAAAACTATCAGTCAGAACTTAGTTCAAACCTCATAAAATAAACAAAAATTTAACAAATATCGAATTAAATCCAGTACAACTGTTTTACTACCATAGCAAATTTATTACCTTATTAATTGAAATTTTTATCTCATCTATTCATTCCTTTTCCAGACTCTATTTTTGTTTATTTCTTCTTTTTCTCGAAATACTTCTCTCAAACTCTCAAATCTATAATATGTTGGCTAGCAATGGAGCATAAATAAATTAAAACATCAGTCAACTCATGCTTAACATTTCCAACTGTTGAGTCTGTTACAACTGTACCACCTTTTATATTCTTTCTTATAATGAAAAATAATTCACCGATCTCTTCTGCTGTGAGCATATATATTCTAATTCCTTATTATTTATTTCAAATCCTCTTTCCATTTTTAATCGTTTAACGTATTCTCGAAAATCTTTTAATGTTGATGAATTTTTAAAAATAATTTGCTTTCTTTCATGTTGTATATATTTTGATAATAAATTTTGATAAACCTACAGCTTATGAAAACTTTTTGCGATACACCAATTGGATACTTAGAAATTGAGGAAAATAATAATTATATTGTATCTGTTAAACTTATAAAAGAATTAAGTAATGATAAGTATGTTGATGATAACAACATTATACTAAACATGGCAAAGCAACAAATAAATGAATATTTTTTAAGAAAAAGAAAGATTTTTGATTTACCAATAAAATTTAATGGTACAGAGTTTCAAAAATCTGTGTGGAATAGTTTACTAAATATACCATATGGCAAAACTAAAAGTTATAAAGACGTTGCTAAAGATATTGGAAATATAAAAGCTTGTAGAGCTGTTGGTATGGCAAATAACAAAAATCCAATAATGATAATTGTTCCATGTCATAGAGTCATTGGTACTAATGGTAAATTGGTTGGATATGCTTGTGGTTTAAATATTAAGAAAAAATTATTAGAACTAGAAACAGATAATTGAATCAATCTGTTATAAGAATTTTTTTTTATTCTTGAAAGAAAGATATAGGAACTTAAATTAAGAAATTATCACTATGAACTTAATTCAAAGTCCACGAAGCAAGCAATAAATTCAATGAATACTGAACTAGATTCAGTGTAACATAATCTTTTTTTGATAGTCTATAATTTTTGCAAGGCACAAAATATAAAATCATGTACCAATTTTTTACAGAATTGAGTTTTAATGTATGTTAAATTAGCCCATAAAGATATATAAAGTAAACGGCTTTAAATAGTATAAATATTACCAATAACAACAAAAGAGATAAATATATGATGTTTTAGAAAGGTAAATAACATATCAACTGTATAGAGAATATAAATAGGAGCTTAGCAGATCAATTTAGTAAATAACAATAAACCAAGTTCTGCGAACAGTTAATCGATACTGCATCTGTAGATTTAGTTTTTTATTGTAAAAATTATAATTGAATCTAAATGAAACAAAATTTTGCGTTATACAAAAAATAAATTGCAATTTAAATTAAGAGTATTTACTTTCCAGATAAAATTATTACACACTATGTATAAATTTGATG
>CAKVBE010000251.1 GCA_934725005.1 uncultured Rickettsiales bacterium
CAATTTTCTAGTATTTTCATTCGGAATACTTGGTATTTCTATCTTGATTTTTTCTTCACCAATTTTTTTTGTTTCTCGTGAAGCATAATCTTCCAAATACTCTTGCAATGTCAACAAAGCATTTGGATGGCAACAGTTTTGTATCTGTTTACTTTTACACAACTCCATAAACCTATCACCAGTTCTGCCAGCTCTATAACAAGCAGTACAAAAACTTGGAATAAAATCCATTTCTAGTAACCATTTTATGACTTCATCTAGTGTACGGTTGTCACTAACGTCAAATTGAGCTGAATTATCTTCTTCCGCTTCTGGTTCTGCATAACCGCCAACACTGGTTTTGGAAGCTCCACTAATTTGTGAAATACCGACTTGTAAAGCTTTTGCTCTAACTTCTTTTGATTCTCTTGTTGAAATTATCATACCAGTATATGGAACAGCTATTCTAGCACACGCAATAATCTTCAAAAAAGTCTCATCATCGATACCATTTGAAAACTTATTTGGATCAATATCATCGGCATGCTTTATTCTAGGAAAACTTATTGTGTGTGGACCAACACCATGAACAGCTTCTAAATGCTCTGCATGCATTAATAAACCACAAAATTCATACTTGTATGTTGACAAACCATACAAAACGCCTAAACCCAAATCATCAATACCACCCTCAAACGCTCTATCCATTGCCTCAGTGTGATAATTGTAATCATGTTTTGGTCCGGCTGGATGTAAATTTAAATAATTTTCCTTGTTATATGTTTCTTGAAACAAAATATATGTACCAATTCCAGCTTCATGCAATTTTTTGTAATTTTCAACAGTAGTTGCAGCTATGTTTACATTTACCCTACGAATAGCTCCATTTTTATGCTTTATACCATAAATAGTTTTTATACTTTCTAATATATACTCAATAGGATTATTTTTTGGATCTTCACCAGTTTCTAATGCCAACCTTTTATGCCCCATATCTTGTAAAGCTACAACTTCTCGCTTTATCTTTTCCTGTGTCATTTTCTTTCTTTTTATATGTCTATTTGAAACATGATAAGGACAATAAACACAAGAATTTATACAATAATTAGATAGGTATAAAGGAGCAAACAAAACTATTCTATTACCATAGAAATCTTTTTTAATCTGTTTTGCTAACGCAAAGATTCTGTTAACAACATCCTTATCGTCACAGGCCAACAAAACGCTTGCTTCCCTATGAGTTAAACCTCTTCTTAGTTCTGCTTTTTTCAAAATATCATTGATAACATCTAAATTATTTTTATTTTTTCCTGCATAATCTAATGTATCTAGTATTTCTTGATGATTTATAAATTCATCAGCATTTAATGATTTTGGATTAAACATATTTAAAAATTTATTTACATACAGATTTAGTCTCTAAGACTAACTAATCAAAATTCAAGATAAAAATAAAAATATTTGATAAATGCTCACTTTATATATTCAAAATGAAATTATATACAATTTAAGTTAATTAACATTTATTTAAAAATTTTGGTGACAAATTAAAGAATTTGACACCAAAAACCTTTATGCAATAAATCTGGGATTTTTAATAATTTTTAAAAATTACTTTATCTTAATAACTATCATTTTACTTCAAACAATTTTTAAGTACAAATTGAATTATAAAAAATCCAAATGCAATACATTTACATACGACCTACACTATTTTTTTCTATTTTATCTTTAGATCTTTTTATTGTCCTTCTCAGTCTATGATTGTTCTTATCAACAACTTTCAAAGCAGCTAAACTTTCCAATAAAGATTTCTTTTTATTTTGTGTTAAATCAATTTTTCCATTTGTTATATCCTCAACACTTAAGACTTCAACTTTTTCTTCCTCGTTTAAATTTTCTTCGATAGTATCACTTGTCTTTCTCATATCATAAGCACATTTTGACGCAGTTTCCAAAAGTTTTTTTCTTAATTCTTTTGATTTA
>CAKVBE010000252.1 GCA_934725005.1 uncultured Rickettsiales bacterium
TTAAATAAAATATTTTCTTTAACAAAATAACTATGTATATTTTCTTATAAAAATAATGTTAAGTACTATGAGTGAATACATTTTAATTGGAAAAGTAACAACAGTACATGGTGTAAAAGGTGCTGTCAAAATCATTAGTTTTGCCGAAAATCCTGAAGATATTTTTAAATACAAAATTTTTAATAAGGATGGCGAAATTATAAATTTAAAAAAAATTGGCATTTTAAGCAATGGTCTATTTATATCACAAATTAATGATATAAATGATAGAAATGAAGCAGAAAAATTGAGGAATTTAGAGCTTTTTATAAACAAGTCAGAATTAAAAGTTTTAAATAATGATGAATTTTATATAGACGAATTAATAGGCATGAAAGTTGATTCAAGCGGAAAACTTGGAAAAATTAATAACATTTATAATTATGGTGCCGGTAATATAATGGAAATAGTATGGGAAGACAAAAAAAATACAGATATTCCATTTGCCAAACCTTATGTAAAAAATGTTGATAGAAAAAATAAGACTGTGTATATAGAACTACCTGAATACATATAAACATTAATTCCATGTTCGGGTTATTTAAAACCCGAACCAAAATCCACTAGTTATTGCATAACTTTTTTTATTATTTTTATAAAACGAATTTTCTAAACCGATCTTAAATGATAAAAGATCTGTGAATTTTGTAATACCTGACAATTTTATCGTGTAATACGTACTCGATAAAAAGTTTTTCATCCTATTTTTTCTAGAACTTGTTGTTAGCATTTGAGTCCCATCGTAAAAATATTTATCTATTGAAAAATTTTCATTTTTCACAATATCATGACTATATAAGCACTCGAAAATAATCATCGATGTTTGATTAATTTTCCTTCCAAATGATAATGTTGTATTAAAGTTATCCTTAAATGTATCTTCTAAAAATTTATATTTTATGTCAATGTTTATAAAATTACTATTACTTAAACCAATGAAATCACTAAAAAAATAAGCATACGATATTCCATATTCAAATGCCTTAAAAATATCATCATTAGATGTTGTGAATAATACATTATCAACCTTAATTTTATCATAAAAAGATAAATTAACTGTTAAATAGTTACCATCTATACTCAGAAGATTATATTGGATACCAAAATTGTAAAAATAATTTAAATCACTTTTATCCTTTATCTTTGTATCAAAATTTAATTTTGTATTAAATGATTTAGCATAACCATTTATTGCAAATCTATTTCCCAATCCATATTCAAAATACAATTTATTTTCAAAGCTTTTAAAATCATTTTCTACATTAATACTACAAAAAGGATTTTGTTTATTTGACGCTACTGTATTTTCAAAAATCAATAGCGACTCACCTTTATCTTTTACATATGCACCAGCATGTACATCTAATCTATATAAAACTATTATTAAAAAAACTATTATCTTAATCATTACAAATTATATCTTCTAATACAAACTGTATACTATCTACACCCATCCAGTGATTCAACGAAACAGTACCAACTATATTATATGATTTCCTTTTTTCTGATATGATTTTGTAGATACTATCACCCTTTTTAACTCTAAACACATTAACTATAAGCCCAGTAGTTTTATATTTATTAGAAACAACTATCAATCTTATATGTTCCTCATTTTTACCAAAATACTTTATATTAACGATTGATACATCTTTCAGAATAATTTTGGGTTTATGATTTCCAGCTCCATATGGACCTATTGATTCTATGTCCTGAACCAACTTTATCGATATATCATTACAATCTAAGGCTAAATCATATTCTTTTTCATTTAAACTTAAAAATTTTTTTATTTTATCGTTCAATCTATCCCTAATAAAACTTTTTATTTCTTCAGTCTTACTCAATTCAAAGGTGAAACCACCAGCCATCGCATGACCACCACCAGTTAACAACAGTCCTTGCTCTTTGGCTTCTAT
>CAKVBE010000253.1 GCA_934725005.1 uncultured Rickettsiales bacterium
TAGCTATTCCATTTATTCATATTACTGATTTTAGAATCTATTTTAGATAAAAAATTTGACTTTATAACTTTATCGACAGCAACATAAAAAGTTTCCGTCCTGTTGCCAATGTTATTATAATCCAGCATATATTTTTCTTGTGTATCGGTATTGAAATAGTAAATAAATTCATTACCATTTTGCTGATAAACCCATACCAAATATTCATTGGGATTTATATCATAGCAAAAATAATAACTTGGCAGATAATTGGTATAGTCCTCAAATCCAATGGCATATCTAATCAAATGCTCATTTTCATCGGATATAATCATAGTTTTATCAGGTTGCCAACCTTTATTGCTTTCAATAACTTTGATTGAAATTAAAACATTATTATCAGTTTCAATTTTTTCATTAAACAGTGTTTTTTCATTCTTACCCAAACCAACAATAATGCCTGAAATAATTACTGCAGAAATAATAATGCCGACAACTACCAATACTTTTTTCATACTAAACCTCAATTAGCTAAGTCAAAATAATAATCGCAAAATGCACTTGCAAAACCATATATCATATTTTCAGTTATTAAATTACAAGTAGATGAACTATACACGCAACCAGCAGAAAGAAAATCCATAGGAGGTCTAATATATGATGTAGCAAGTATTTTCAAATCAGATCGTTCATTTGAACCTGTAATATTATATATAAAATCAGAAAATCTTTGCTTGTTGTTCATTTTTATTAAATAATTGTTAAGCAATTCATTTAAGTCCATATTGGGATTATCTTTATACTCATAGTATAAATTAACTGCATCTGCATCAACAATTACATCACTAATTCCGTAATGTGAATTCGAACGATTACCTAAATATGTACTCATTTCCTGATATGCGGCTTCTATACTCATATTATGCGCATAGTATTGATCTTTTCCATATAAAATATCTTGATCTATCACTTGTTGTAAGTCCCCTGCCCAACCAGCCATATCATTCCCGTTGATTATTTCGTTTTCGTATTTGTCAAATTCTTCATACGACATATCGTCAACCAGGAGACTATACAATATTTCACCTATTAATTATTGAAAATACGTTAATTTATCGTTCTCAAAACTATATTTCCAACAATATGAATGCAACAATGTGGGTTCATAAGTTAATTCAAAACAATCGTCTGAACTCCAACTTATTTTTATCGAATCAGATAAGTCAAAATCTCCGGTTGGAAATCCTGCACATAAAATCTCATGTGCAAAAACGGAATTATCAGTGACCGTCACTTGTATTTTCTGAACAGTCATTACATAATATCTTGATATTATTATTTCATAATCATTATGAGTGGAACTCAATCGTTCGGTTTTATATTTAAACGGAACGTTAATTAACAAGACCAAAGATAAAAATAATGATATAACAGCTTTAAATAAGCACCTGAAAATTCTGTTTTTCTTTTTAGATAAATGCAGAAAAGCAGAAACTGCTGATGTAAAAAACAAGACAATTGCACAAAGCGTAACAATTAAAAATTTCGGAATTATTTTGATACTAATATGAAAAGCAAACTCAAGAATCAAATCTAAAATAACAACCAAAATTACTGTTATTTCTATGGCTTTTATTTTTTTCATGATCTCTCCCTATATATATCTATAACTGTCAACCAATTAGTCGATTTTAATGACAAAGCTTTTTAAAGGTATCCAATTAATAGCATTGTTAACAAAGCAGAAATCAAATAACTTTTATTCTTCCGGCTTATATACTTTTACTAAATTGTAAGAATCATCAAACAAAGTTATTCTGCCACATTTTTCGCAATGCCAAACATTATAGCGAGGATAGGGAATGTCCAAAACGTGTATGTATTCGTTTTTCTGTATCTCACACCATTCTCTGTCTGAATAAACATAATATTCCGTATCGTTAGGGTCAAGCTGATTTGTAAGCATATTTCCAC
>CAKVBE010000254.1 GCA_934725005.1 uncultured Rickettsiales bacterium
CTTTTTTACTGTATGATTTAATTGTTTCGATAGCTTTTGAAACAGCTTTATCAATACCTCTCTTGATATCCATAGGATTTAGACCAGCAGCAACTGATTTTATTCCATCAACCAATATAGCCCTAGCTAAAACTGTAGAAGTTGTGGTACCATCACCAGCAACATCATTTGTCTTACTTGCAACTTCTTTAATTGCTTGAGCACCAAGGTTTTTGAATTTATCTTTTAATTCAACTTCTTTTGCTACAGTAACACCATCTTTTGTAATTTTTGGAGCACCGAATGATTTTTCTATAATAACATTTCTACCTTTTGGACCAAGTGTAACTTGAACAGCGTCCGCCAAAATATTTGCACCTTCTAAAATTTTCTTTCTAACTTCTGAACCAAATTTAATATCTTTTGCAGTCATAATTATTCACCTTTTTTATTCTATAATAGCTAAAACGTCACTCTCTTTCATGATCAAAAGCTCTTCATTGTTCAATTTTACCTCAGAACCACCCCATTTAGTAAAATAAACTTTATCACCGGCTTTCAACACCATTTTTATTAACTCACCTTTATCATTCCTAATGCCATCGCCTACAGCAACAACAGTACCTTTCGATGGTTTATCTTTTGCTGTATCTGGGATTATAATTCCACCAGCCGTAACCTCTTCAGCTTCTTCCCTTCTTATTAAAACTCTATCACCTAATGGTTTAATATTCATTATATTTACTCAGTTATTAATAATTAACTCATTACGAGTTTTATATATTTACACAATAAAATTTTTCAAGTGAATAAAACAAAAATAATATTAAATTTTTTTATCTTTTTTGACTATATTTTTATCTTCAAATTTCTTTATACTTTGCAAAGTATTTTTACAACTTTTTAGCAATTCTTGTTGAACTGTTTTTGTGACAATTGTTTTATGAACTAAATTAACTTTTTTAAATTTATTCAAATCTAAAGCCACATTAACTCCTAAATTGATTAAGTTAAAAAAACTGTATTTATGATTATACCATAAATACGAGATTAAGTCAATAAATTTTTTAGTTTTTTTACATCAATCAAAAAACATTAAATACAACAAACTCGAGAAATACCAACACGAAATTTAGTCAACAAAATATAATTGGTTTAGCTCAGTATAAATAAATTACAAATCATCAATTAGTTTTAATTTTTATAAGAAATAAAGTTCATCAATGATGATAACATCTACACAATAAACAAGAACAAAATGCTAAATTATTATATGTATTGAAAATTTTTTAGTTTAAATTAGAATATTAAATAGCAAAGAACTTATAGAAATTATGATTGATAATAATATCCTTAATAAAAAAAAGGAAGAGGCTCTTATTGGCGGTGGATTTGACAAAATAGAGAAACAACACAAGCAATATAAATTAACAGCAAGGGAAAGGATAGAAATATTATTAGATAGTGATTCATTTGAAGAATATGGGTTATATGTGGAACACAGATGTTCTGATTTTGGAATGGAAAAAGAAAAAATAAGTGGGGATGGTGTTGTCACGGGTTCTGGAACAATAAATGGTAGACTAGTTTTTGTGTATGCACAAGACTTTACAGTAAAAGGTGGCAGCCTTGGCTTAGCTCATGCGCAAAAAATAGAAAGAATAATAAACATGGCAATGAAAGCAAAGGCACCAGTTATTTCAATGCTCGACGGCGGTGGTGCCAGAATACAAGAAGGTGTTGACGCCTTGGCTGGATTTGGTAAAATTTTCCAAAGAATAGTTGATGCCTCTGGTATAGTTCCACAAATTTCATTAATAATGGGTCCTTGTGCTGGTGGCGCGGTTTATGCACCTGCATTAACCGATTTTATATTTATGACAGAAGGAACTTCTTATATGTTTTTAACTGGCCCTGAAGTCGTAAAAACAGTAACGAATGAAGACGTCACAAAGGAAACTTTAGGTGGCGC
>CAKVBE010000255.1 GCA_934725005.1 uncultured Rickettsiales bacterium
AATGTGATTCTTGACATTATGTATTTCGTTATTCACACAGTTTAATCAAAAAGGATAACAAAAAATCTCCCCTCAAGGAGGGGAGAGATTGGAGTTGATTGATTATTTGACTATTAAGTGTTAAATATTGCATTCATTTAATCCTATTTTTTAATTGGTTAGTTTCATCATTTTTTTTATTTTTTATAAGTTCTTTAATATTATTTTTATTATTTTTAATAACTGTATTTATAATAAAAAAAGCATGAATCAAAGAAAATAATGTAGTTAATAATACAATTTTTAAAAATATAATATTTACATTTTTAACATCTTCTTTATTAAAAAATGATAATATAATTAAGAAAATTATATTAATTAAAAAAATAAAATAACTAAAATATATTTTAATTTTATTTTCTAAGAAATCATGATTTAAATAATATTCACTATTCACAGAATTAATATTTTCTAAATTGTCTTTATTAGTTAAATTATCAGCTAATAATAATAAAAAACTAAAGAATATAGATAATATTGTTAAGGCTGATGATACAAAATTATCAAAGTTTAGCTTATACAAAAAACTATTATATTGTTTATTTAATAAAAAAAATATAAATAATAATATAAAAGTAAAATAAACAGCTTTTCTAATCATTATGCGAAACCTCGTTTATATCTCTTATTCTTTCTTCAAAAAAATTAGCCATTTCAATAAAAATATGTGTAGCAACATTTTTTAAGTCTTCTTTTTTATCTACATTTATAAGCTTGCTTAAAATTAATTGTGTTGACTGAATCTTGTTGCCATTTTTCAAATATATTATATATTCATTCTCTAAATCATCTTCATTCATTAAATTTAAAGCTTCAGTTTTAAGTATTTCTAAGCCGTTATATCCATTTTTTCTATTATTTTTGCCACTTATTGATATTTTCAATTTTAGGTCGTTTTTTTGATTTGACTTATCACTACTATTATCAAATAAAACATTGTTTATAGATTTTATTAAGTTAATAAAAGTATTGTTTTTACTCATACTATAATTTTTATTAGTAATAATGTTAAAGTCTATTTCTGATACACCAGCATTTTCAATTTCTTGTAAAATATCAAAGTTTGGAATATAATCGCAAGTAATTTCTTCACTGAATAATTTGCTAATAAAAATATTTATATTTTTACTTGCTGAATTATTATTTGTTAAGGAACCGTATACGACGAAATTATTTATTATTTTTAATAAACAAATTGACTTAACATGATCCTTTAATTCTTCAATTTTTATATTATTTGTTCTAAAGAAATAGTTTGGTTCACTATTATCCACCTTAAAAAGAGCAAATTCCAACGTTTCTGTTTCAAAATTTGAAAAATTTATGATTCCAAAAAATTTTTTAAATTTTTTATCATTTTCATCACTATTAGATTGATCTGCAATCGTATCTTCAAAAGGTGAAAAAAAATTATCCGCAAAGTCTTTATTTATATAACAAAATTTTGTTTCGTTTTGTGAAAAAATTTTTCTTAAATCATAGAGTCTGATTGATTCATAATTAAAACCATTTAATTTTTTTATATATAGTCTCATATATTTACCATTTATTTATTTCCAAAAACTCAACTCTTCTCTTTTTGCCCATTCGATAAAAGCATCTGCAATTTCATCCAAATCATGTTGCAAAATTCTTTCCCCATCAACTTCTTTATAAATATACTCTCCACTATTATCCTTTCCTGATTTTTCACTTACTGCAAAAAAGATTGGATAATCAGAAACTTGTGGACATTTTTCTTTGTCCCATTTCTGCAAAAATATTACGCTAGTTTTTGTACCAGTGTGTGGTTTGAATGTATTTACATCAAGTCCAACCACTGCTAAAATTCTGGCTTTATCGGCTAAAAAATCTCTAATGTATTTTTCGCTTGTAGTATTAAATACGCCTTGTGGAAGA
>CAKVBE010000256.1 GCA_934725005.1 uncultured Rickettsiales bacterium
ATGCTGTATTGCAGTTTTCGGCAAAGGATTTGTTGTCAGAGATATTTTGATGAACACATCCTATCAAAAATAAAGAAATCATCAAAAAAACTGCTTTTTTCATATTTTTTCCTTTCCTTTTAAAATATTCTGCAATGTCTGGTTAGCTACAAGACACCAATGTTTATAAATATAGACACGAGAATTCTGAGATTCGTTGCCTACCAGTTCTCTTTTAACATCTTCAAAAAGTTCTCTACGCACCGTTAGCTTATTTCCCATACCCATTCCAATATTTCGCCAGCCATCGTAATATTCCTTATTAAATCCGTTAGTTTCAGGATACATATTTGCTATTGGCGGAAAAATCATTTTTGCTTCATCAACAACCTTATTGCTTGAAATCTCAATAAAATATAATTTAATTTCATTATTTTCTAAAACGAACAAACGAGATGTTTTGGAAAATCCCATTCCACCTATATCTGTTGTAGCAACAATCATTACATCATCAGGATTAATTTGTCTCATAGATTGCAAATTCAATTTCTGAAATAAAAAGCCGTGTTCATTTATTTGGTCTGGATAACTTTCTTCAAAAGAAAATTTATGTGAGCGTTCTATTTTTTTGTTAGCCGAAAAAGCCAATTCACGTTTTAGTAACCAGAATTGAAAAAGAATATTAGGAGGAAATTTTCTGAAATTTATATCTATATGGCATCCCAACCATTCTCTGTCACCCCAAAAAGGTTGCCCAAAATTAACTTTCAAAGGATATATTTTAAACAAATTTAATTCCACAGTCAGGTCAAATTTATGATTTAAAGAATCTTCATTGTATATTTTCAAATATTTTGAAACAAAATATTCCTTCAAAATGACTGGTTTTTGCTTTTTATCATCCTCATCATCAACATCTTGTTTCTTATCATTTTCTATTTTAATAGCCCCACTATCAATGTAGAATTGAATATAATCATCTTCCGCATAATAGTTCCTACTAACATAATCTACCCTATCAAAATTTATACCGAATTTAATCCCAAACAAACTCAAACGAAAACGATTGAGTGTTAAATCAAATTGGAACAGTTCTCTTACAGAAGGAAACCACTCAAATAACAAATGCACATAGTAATTTTTACTGATGAAAAAGATTACTTCGCCATCCAGATAATTTTTATGCCTGACAAAATAAAGATTTATTATCTTTCTGAATAAATGAATGCGAACTCCATCATTATCACTAAATCTTGTTATTATCATAAAATTTCAGTCATTTTCTTTACTTATCATTTAGATATTTTATCTCTATATTTTTTATACAAAGCCCAGCGTTCTGGATTATTTTTTATTGCTTCATCTAACGCACCTGACGGCATATAATTAATTTGATATCCAATTATTTCCTCGTTGCCATATCGTCCATCAATATCCCACCAACGACTTCCAAAATAGCCCATAGGAATCATAAAAGCAGACGATGATAAACTGAAATGGGTATTACTGTGATGTCTTAAACCATATTTCTTTTCATCTACCATTCTAAATGCTGTCTGAATAGAATTACACACAGCATTTTCTAAACACTGAACTGCTTTTTCACTTTCTATATTATTATAAAACACAGTAAGATTATCGTTAAGTTCGCTTTTTCCAAAGTAATAATCTTTATCTTGACCTTCTATATAAAATTGCTCGGTCATACACTTTCGTATATTTTCTTTGATGACTTCTTCTATGTTCATAGCCAATTCCTTCAAAATATATTAAAAGAAAAGAAGATGGGTATTATAAACAACTGCACCTAACATAAATTTTGACACTCTACACACAAATAACTTACAGAATGCATTCTGTAAGTTATTTGTAGTATTTAACATCATCTGGTGAATAATGTATGTCCTTTTTCATCATACGTATATAAGGTAGAACTTGAAGAACTTTTAATAGTAACTG
>CAKVBE010000257.1 GCA_934725005.1 uncultured Rickettsiales bacterium
CAGTTTATAGTATAATTTACTTTTAACTTACCATATTTTTCTAAATTTTGAAAGCAATTAATGTATTTATCTGGTGTTGTATCTAGTATAATAGTTCCTTCTAACTTACTACAATTACTAAAAGTTTGTCTAATATCACTAATATTATTGGTAATGGTAAAGTTTGTTGGCAAACTAGTTAAGTTCGAACAATCCGTAAACAGTTGATGAATATCAACTACTTTTGAAGGAATAGAGAAGCCATCAGGTACTTTTTGCAAACTAGTACAATTTGCAAAAGCATAATATATTGTTTCAATACTATTGGGGAATGGAGTTAATGTAGTTAGCTGAGAACAGCCACTAAAAATACCGTGAATGTCAATTACTCCTTCTGGTAAAATAGGTGTTTCAATTAATGGTGTTATTTCAAAACACCAAGCTAGTGTTTTTACGCTTGATGGAATAAGAGGAGAAACTGAAATACCAGTTTGAGAAAATGTACAAATCATGTTATTAATGGTTGAAGGTATTTTGGGAGCTATAGTTAGACTACTACAGTTTCTAAAAGTGTTACGTAAGCTAGTAACTGGCTTGAAATTCATTCCGTTATCAATACTGATATATTGTGGAATAGTACCAATAATTGAGCCTGTTTCTGAAGAAATCGGACCAATATATCCAGCGGTATTAGAAGAGGAACTTTCATTTAGTATAAAAGAACCATCTTCTAATAGAGAATATTTCCAAAAATCCATATTTACAGTTTTACCATCAGTTCCAATACCGATAACATTTTTATTTCGTTCTTCTACTTGCTCTTCTGGAGCTATAGCAGATGCCATAATGTCATTCCAATCTAGGTAGTTTTCAAAGTTGTTAGAGGATACTAAATAGTCTTGATGACTTTCTAAAGAACTTACTAAAAAAGTACCATCATTATTACTTGTAATAGAAAATTTATTTTCTCCGAATTGATTATTTAGAGAACTTTGCAAGCTAGATTGAGTTAATGAATTTTGGCTTTTAGTGTTTTCTAATTGTGAAGAAGTAATGATTAATTTTAGAGATTCTTCTTCTTGAGCTTTTAGAGCCATTTTTTTACTTTTGTTAACTTGGTTTAAAACTCCGATTATTTCCTACTAATGCAGAAATAGTTATACCAGAGAGTATAAGCAAAATAATAATTGTGATAATTAGGGAGATAAGTGTAATTCCGTTTTTGTTTTTTCATAATTTAAATCATTCCTTTCATTTGTAATAAAATTGTATAGTTATATAGTAAGAGTCATAAAATACTATATAAAATATAACCGAAATACGGTTATATTTTATATATCATATTTCAGTTAAAATGTCTATAAAAAGTATAAATTTTAATGAGGTGATATGAATGGAAAAATTTACAATGAAAAAATCATCAGATGCAAATATTTATAAATCAATAAGGTTTCCAACAGAAATAAATACTAAAATTAATGAAATTGTAAATAAAGCTAACGAAGGTAAGGAAAAGAAAGAATATAGTTTTAACGGTTTTGTAATTTCAGCATGTGAATATGCTTTAAAAAATATGGAGTAAGCAATTAAGTGAGATTGATAAAGTTAAAGATTAAATATATGATATTAAAAATAAAAAACTAATGTCATATATTTGTTGACGAAGGGCATAAAAAATAGTACAATTAATATACTGATAAAGAAAGCTATTTAATAATTCGAGTGTTTCGCAACTCAGCAAAAATGGCGAACAATATATTCGAGTGTACGCTACTCAAAATAAAAGCGTATTTAGGGAAGTTAAAATTAAGTTTTAACTCCCTAATTTTAGTATATGGAGATGTAAAAAGAATGAAAAGCATAGTATAAATATACAAAAACTAATTGCAAAAAACAATAAGTTGTGGTATAAATGATATAGTTAAAAATAGTATATAAAAAAGC
>CAKVBE010000258.1 GCA_934725005.1 uncultured Rickettsiales bacterium
ATGGGGGCACGTTTTTTAGGTTTAGGTGTAGTACCTCAAATCAAAGATTTCCCTACATATTCGAATTTATATTCAAAAGTTAAAAATTATCCAAAAAATTCTTTAGTATCAAGTGCTACAGATGTTAATTTTTCATTAGTTAATAAAAAATATTCTAAATTCAAAAAAATTAAAATCTTATTTAGTCGTCATTTCGATAAAAAATATAAAATTGGAAGTTGGAATCAAAAATAATTTAGGAGTATTTATGGCAAATGTATTAATTTTATTACATCAAACTATAATAGATCAAAATAAGCCTCATGAGGTTGTTTGTTTTTATGAATCTATTGCAAAAGAGCTTAATAAAAATGGTAATGATGTTAAAATATTAAATTTAGCTTTTTGTAAAAATTATTTGGCTGACAATCTACATTTTTTAGATAATGAAACTCAACAATTATTATATGAGGATATAAAAAAATTTAATCCCGATGTAATATTTACATATAATAATCAAATATTCAAAGAAATTTTTCAAATTACAAATTGTCCAATATGTGTATTTGATGCAGATAGTGTGGATTTATTTCCATGTAAAGAATATATTCAACAATACGCTGAAAGATATTATTTGTTTACTTGTTCCCCTGGTTGGGAGGAGGATAAATATATTAAACTTGGTTTAAAAAAAGAAAATATTGGTCAAATAAATTTTGCAACTTCTATTCAAAATATAAAAATGGAAAAAGATAAAAATATTTCTTTTATTGGAACTAATTTTACTCCCTTATCTAATTATATTTTAAATGATTGTGAAAATAATCCATATTTATCAAAAAAAGAATTATATAACATTTTAATGACATTTTGGCAAAAAGAAAAATATAATACTCAAACATTAAAAGAAAAGTATTTATCTTACTATAATAATACTGAACTATATTCATTTTGGGATACAAGATTAATTGTATTGAATTCTTTATTAGATTTAGATTTAAATTTATATGGCAAATTTTGGGAAAATTTACCAAATTATTTTTTCCAATTAAAATTAGCATACAATGAAACTCCTATGTATTCATTGTTACATAACCAAAATATATATAATTCATCAAAAATAAATTTATCAATTTCACATCCTCAATGTAACGGTTTTACGTACCCTTGGAGAATATTTGATGTTATGGCTTCAAATGGTTTATTAATTACTTCTTTTTCAAAGTTATTAAAAATGCAAACGAAAGATATAGTTGAGATACCTATGTATGAGAATCCTTATCAAGCTCGAGACTTGTGTATATATGCTTTGAAAAATCCTTCTTATTGTGAAGATATTATTGCAAAATCAAATCTATTTATAGAAAAATATGGACGTTGGAAAAATAATTTTAGAATAATTCAAGAAAAAATTAATATTTCACTTTTAAATAAGAAAAATAATATTAAAGAATTTGAAATATATCGTATAACTCCTAAAACTATTAATAATAAAAACAAATTCTATAAATATAAAAATTTTACAAATGGTATAGCTTTAGCTTTTTCAGTTATACCATTTATTAATTTATTTTTTACAAAAAAATTAAAAACAAAAATTATAAAATCAATAATTAAACATAATAAAATCGAAAATAATTAAGATAGAGTATAGATACTATTAATAAATAGGAAAACAAAATGATAAAATTTTTAGACTTAGAAAAAATAAATAACAGGTTTCGCAGGGAGATTGATTCTGAAATAAAGGAAATACTTGATTCGGGTTGGTATCTTCAAGGCAAAAAAAATGAAGAATTTACTACAAACTTTGCAAAGTTTTGTGGTGTAAAGCACTGTCTTGGGGTTGCAAATGGGCTTGATGCACTTAATCTTATCATAAAGGCTTATGGGTTTGGTGTTGGTGATGAAATAATTGTGCCAGCCAATACATACATTG
>CAKVBE010000259.1 GCA_934725005.1 uncultured Rickettsiales bacterium
GTGTTTGATTTGTCGCTATTGCGATCTTTATCTTTGCTTGGATCAACATAAAGAGTTTTGAGTGATTGTTCAATAGTTTTTTTTATATAAGTTTTGAGTGATCGAGCAGTTCTTATTGCATAATTGTTGAAACGGCAAATAGCAATACTAGACGTATTTGGATTATAAAAGTAATATTCTCCTTTTTTGACAATATTATGTTTAATGCCTTTACTAACTAACACTTTACTGAAATTATCATACGTGTCATCTTCACAATCATCTAGAACATAATTTTTATCTTTGAATAATGTTGTGCTGCAAACATCATTCAATTTAGACTTTAATTCCTCGTTATTTAACTCGACAAAATCATTCAATCCGTAATCTATAAGAATTGAATTTAAAACAATTAAAAGGTCTTTTTCGCTTGATGTCTCAAATTTGTTTTTTTCCATATATTTAATTATTTTTTTTCTATAATTTTCAGTTAGCGAACTGTTTTCCTCGTTTACCTCTAAAAAAAATTTATCTTTTAAAGAAGGTTGTTTGTTAAAATAATTTTGCACTTGATCATCTGAAAATACCACAACATTGTCTTTTATTGTCTTTCCTTCCATTTTTTCTCTAATTAATTTTTCTTTATACTTTTTGTTAAAAAACATAGAGTCGTAGTTCTTCTCATTGGGCTTGTTTGAATCTGTAACTCTTTCCTTAACATCTTCAGCCAATGCTCTTAAATATCTTTCACCCGGTTCTTCATAATTATTGTCTTTACTCCACGCACATGCTGTATCTACAAAGGCATGATAGACTTTTTGTGTCTTTGTAGAATTATCTCCAAACTCAGCCATATTGAGTTTTATGTAAAAAACATCGTGCAATTTTGTTTTTAAACGGTCGTATTTTGACGATCTTCCTTCGTCATATTTGTATGGACAAATATCAAGTCTTCTTTCACCGATTATCACTGGATATGAATATACCCAAGGAACACCGTTACCATCAGTAGCTATGAAACCGTTCAAAATTTTGTTTTCATTAATGATAGCATGTGTGCTTGTTGTTTTTAGAAGTATCAGTAAAAACAATATAAAGTATGTCTTCTTTATGTTCATAATTTATCAGGGTTTCAAATTTAGATTTGTTTTTAGGTTAATTTTGACTTAATATTATTCAAGATGTAATTTTATGTGTATTTTTTTGTAACAATATTTATCATGTTTTAATATTTTATGGGATATTTTGATAATTTTTTGAGTATAAAAAAAATCTTTCGTTGAACTTATAACGAAAGATTTTTTTTATTTATCAATTAATTTTAGAAACTATATCTTAATCCTAAATCAAATCCAATGTCTGAAGTTGAAATATCTGTTAAGCCTACGTTTCCAAAAAATGATAGTTTGTTATTTAATAAATTTTTCTGAATGTTTAATTTAACTTCAGTTAAATTTTTTTCATTTTTTAATTCGGTAGTTAAATCATTTATTGTAATTTGTTTATTTGACAAATTATTTATTAATGTATCACTTACCAATAATCCAATATTAAATGAATTATTAAATTCAAGAGATAATTTTAAAGTTGGTACAATATTTAAAAATTTATCAATATAATTATTACTATCTGTAGTATTAATTAAGTTATAAGAAGTAATTACACTTGGTTCTATTTTAATTAAATCAAATAATTTAATATCTAATCCTATTCTTAATAATAAACCAGTTTGAATGTTTTTAAATGATCTATTATTATTATCTAAATATTTAATTATATCTTTTTTTACTTTGTTATAATTAAAACCAACATCTGCTATTATTTCAGTAAATAATACGTCACTATCATTATTATCATTGATATAATACTTCATTTTACCAAAATATCCAATAGAAGCACCATTTTGATTTATTAAATTAGAGTTTTCATTAAAACCTA
>CAKVBE010000260.1 GCA_934725005.1 uncultured Rickettsiales bacterium
ATAGCAATATACAAAATAATAATTTTTTCAAAAAAATTTAACTATTGTTAAATTTATGGATTTTAAATCAAAAAAAAGAAATAAAAAAATAATAGTCTCAACAAATTTTAAGCACCCTATCGCCACTTCGTGGCACTTTCCCTCAAGGAGGGAAAGGATTTAGCAATAGTTTTTTTTAACTATTTGTGACAAAAATATTTATTTTTTATTAAAATTTGAGTCTACGCAAATAATTTTAACTAATTAAGTCAGTATTTATAAGTATTGACTTAAATTATCTGAAAATTAGACCGAACAGCAATGCACAGACATTGGCACTCATCTTGGTTGGTTTGAAACTTTCTTGTTACTAGTAATATTATCGATTAATTCACATAGAATGGCGGAGAAGAGAGGATTCGAACCTCCGGAACCAGTTATCCCAGTTCGCCTTCTTAGCAGGAAGGTGCTTTCGGCCACTCAGCCACTTCTCCATTCTATTATAAATATTAATATTAACTAATATTTAAGTCAATACTTTTGTTATATTAACGGTTAATAATATTTAATATAAAATTTAAAATTAGTATAATTTTAAAATCCTTCTTGATATTTCCATTGCCGGTTTCATTATTGAGTACAATTAGTGTATATTTTGAGAATGTATTTTAGTGAAAAAAAATCAGTAAAAGGTTATTTCTGGAAGTTAAGAGAGTATGATGAAAGACTTGCTTTGACAATATACCAAAAAAATAGTGTTTCAGAGCTTGTTAGCAGATTGTTGGCTATAAAAAACGTTAGATTTGATGAAGTAGAAAATTATTTAAATCCTAAATTAAAAAATTCATTAGAAGATCCATTCCACCTCTATGATATGGATAAGGCTGTTAAGGTCATATATGATGCTGTAGTACATAAAAAAAGTATATGTATATATGGTGATTATGATGTTGATGGTGCGACATCTACCGCTTTAATGATTAGATTTTTTCGTTCTATAGGAGTTAAAGTTATATCATATATTCCAGATAGAATTGATGAGGGATATGGACTTAGTATTGATTCAATTTCTGTTTTAAAAAGAAAAAATGTTGATCTAATAATCACAGTTGACTGTGGTATTTCATGCCATGAGGCTGTTGATTTTGCTAATAAAAATAATATTAGTGTTGTAATAACAGATCATCATTTAGGGTCACCAATTTTACCGAATGCCAAAGCTGTTGTTGATCCGAATAGATTAGATGAAGAGTCAAAATATAAGTATTTAGCTGGTGTAGGTGTTACATTTATGCTGTGTATAGCTATAAATTCCTATCTAAGAAACAATGGTTATTATGAAAAAAATAAAATAAATGAACCTAATTTGTTATTATTCTTAGATTTAGTAGCGCTTGGAACAGTTTGCGATGTTATGCCACTAATAGGTATAAATAGAACATTAGTTAAGCAAGGACTTGGTGTTTTTAAAAAAAGGAAAAACGTTGGCTTGGCTGCTTTGTCAGATCAAATAAATGTTGGAGAAATAAACGATACATATCATCTTGGATATATGATTGGTCCACGTATAAATGCTTGTGGAAGAGTTGGTGACGTTAATATTGGTAGTAAATTGTTATCATGTGACGATATTGAGGAGGCAAGGATTTTAGCACAAGAATTAGATAATTTTAACACTGAAAGACAAAACATAGAAAAAGTTATACTTGATAAGGCTATTGAAAAAATAGAAAATGAAAACATGTTAGACGAAAGTTTTATATTTTTAATTGGTGAATCCTGGCATGAGGGTGTCATTGGTATAATAGCATCAAGATTAAAAGATAGGTATAGTAAACCTACTTTTGTAATATCTGCTTCTGGAAATATTGGTAAAGCATCATGCAGGTCAATCGATTCTAGTATAGATATAGGTTCAGTTATAATAGAAGCCAAAG
>CAKVBE010000261.1 GCA_934725005.1 uncultured Rickettsiales bacterium
ATACGGTATATCCCATAATTGCTAAATCAGCATTTTGGTTTTTTTGGGCTTTAACTAAATCAGCAATATAATTTTCCCCAATATAATCGTCCGAATCTACAAATGCAATATATTCTGTATTTGTAACGTCAATTCCTCTGTTTTTTGCTGAAGAAGGTCCACCATTTTTTTTATGAATTACATCAATTTTATCTCCATATTTCTGTTTTAGAGAATCACACATTGTATATGTCTCAGTATCACTTCCATCATCAACTAGTAAGATAAACGTATTATCATATGTTTGGTTAATCAACGATTGAACACATTTTTTTAAATAGCAATATGTATTATAAACTGGAACTATTATAGTAACTTTTTCTTTCTCCACATCTCTATTTCCTTTCATTTATAAATCTATTCAAACTATTCAAGTCTTTCTTCACACTATTTTGTATAGTATAAGGCAATACTTTTTTAATATTCTCTTCCCCTATCTTTAATCGTTCCTCTCCAGACATACTATAATATTTATTAATAATCCTTTCTATATCGTTTACATTATCAACACTTATAATATCTCTTTTTTCTAACATCGCAACACCTGCTAGACATCTATTTGTTGTAACAACAGGAATTCCATTTGCCATAGCTTCTGATATTACAAGTCCCCATATATCCTCTCTCGTAGGCAATAAAAATAAATCGCATGCCAGATAATATTTTTTTAATTTATCTTGATTGCAAAACTCAACAAAATGGACTTTTTTTCTATTTAATTCTGAAATATATTTTTCATACTCTTCCTTATTATCTGCACCAATAAGATATATATGTATGTTCTCATTTATATTTTCAGCCGCTTTTAATAACAAGTCAAAACCTTTTCTATACTCAAACTTTCCTACTGAAATTACTGAAAAAGCATCCTTCATTTTTAATTCTTTTTTTATTTTTTCTTTTTCGATAATCGAAATCGGTTTCTCACATAAATATTCATCTGAAACATTTGAAAACAGATGTCTATATTTTACTTTTCCATTTCCACCATAGTAATTTATATACTTATCTGTTTCTTCCGAAGTACTAAAATACGCCGTTGCTTTCGAAATAAAAAATCTTTTTATGAACTTTTTTAAAAAGCATTCTTTCTCTCGTATAAACCCACCATCAATCGATAATATAAACGGTATATTTTTTCTTTTTAGTTTTAAGATTAATAATTGTTGACCCAAAAATCCATAACCATCAAGAATATATACATCTGCATTTTCGTTAATTATCTCTTTTGTATTGAAAACTTTTTTTCTTTTTAACAATAGTTTGGTTGCATTTTTTACAGTTGCCTTATTGGGGTAATATGATATATATTTTGAATTCACTCCTTTTTCATATTCATCAAGTTGATAAATCATAACATTATGGTTCTTAGCTATTTCATCCATCCATTTCATTCTAAATGGAGCCATGTTCTGCGTACAAAATACAATTCTCATTCTATCATTTACCTTTCAATATATATACACAATCTCCTAAAATTGTACTCTTAGGATAAGCCTTTGAAGTTAAAATAAGTAGCATAGCTTTAAAAATATTTCTATTCTTTAAATATAACAATCTTTTTTCTAATTCCCTCTGACGCAAAAACAAAAAATCCTTATCCACGTTTTTTATTTTGTTGTCTGAAATCATTTTATTTAATAATTCGTATTCAGCCTTTTCTTTTTCCTTTTGTTTAATCCTCGACGTAATTGAATAATTATTTGTAATCTTTGTTCCACCTGTTATGTTTTCCGCATGTATCCGGTATCCACTTAATACTTTGTTAATCTCATAATTCCCATCCAAACTAATACCGAATAAACCAATCATTTGATCATGCCCATAACAATTATCTATGTTCGCAACCAAAAGCTTCTCTCTAATA
>CAKVBE010000262.1 GCA_934725005.1 uncultured Rickettsiales bacterium
CTCTCACTCTTCGGAAACGTAGGTTTAACAGATATTTCAAATTCAGACATTGGATTTGATTTAGGATTAAGATATAGTTTTTGAAATTAATTGATAAATAAAAAAAATCTTTCGTTATAAATTCAACGAAAGATTTTTTGTATTCAAAAAACTATCAAAATGTCACATAAAACATTAAAACATAATAAACATTGTCATAAAAAAATACATATAAAATTACATCTTGAATAATATCGGATCAAAATTAGCCTGAAAACAAATCTAAATTTAAAACTTTGATAAATTATGAACATAAAGAAGACATATTTTATATTGTTTTTACTAATACTTCTAAAAACAACAAGTACATATGCTATTATTCAAAAAAACAAAAAATTAAATGATTTTTTATATACTGATAATAATGGTGTTCCTTATGTATACTCAGATTCAGGTACAGCCGATAGAACGGAAAATCCTGATTCTGATCTATACGAACATGACGAAGGAAAATCGTCAAAATACGAACAATTAAAAGTAAAGTTACATGATATTTTCTACGTAAAATTCAATATAGCTGAGCTTATAGATCGTTTTGGAAAAACAAGAAAAGCATACTTTGAATTTGTAGATACAGCATGTGCGTGGAGTAAAGACAATAATTATGAAGAACCTGGTGAAAGATATTTAAGAGCATTGGCTGAATATATTAAGAATAGGCTCAAGACAAAAGAACCTGGCTGGGATCGCAAAGTGAATTTTAACGAAGAATACAAAAAGAAACTAATGGAAGATGAAAAAAAGCAAGGAAAAAAGATAGAAAAAGACGAAGTAATAACAATCACAAATAAAGAAAAACAAGATTTTTTTGAAAAATATCCCGATGCAAAAGATAAAGTATTTTTAGAGGTGGACGAGGAAAGTAGTTTGCAAGCTAAAAATTTTAGAAGGGGAATAATTAAATTCATAGCAGAAAACAGGACTAAATCAAATGATGAATTAATTGATAAAGAGCGTGTTTCAGATGCCATAAATCTT
The DNA here is from genome assembly GCA_934725005.1 of uncultured Rickettsiales bacterium. The sequence continues at coordinate 1,018 of CAKVBE010000262.1, forward strand.
GCTCTTATATTTTACGGAGATAAATCCATTGAACTTACTAATGAAGAAATGGAAACCATACTATCTGGTGTTTGCGATACAACAATGCTTAAAAATAAAGATTATGTTTTGGATGATTGTAAAGACAGTAGATATGATGATTTTAATGTAATCTTTAATGAAGCGTTAATTAGCAAAGATGGCAAGCGTGACAGTAAAACCAATAGCAATCCTAATCAAAACACATCAAACACTATCTCTGACAGTTCTAGTAACAATAAAGACAATGAAGATGAAGAAGAAACTGTAGATGATGATAATGATGAAGTATATAACATATATAATAAAAAGACAAAGCCTTCTTCTTTACATCTAATAGCACCTCAAAGTATTAATAAAATTAAAATTAAATCTGCAAATGTTTTATTTGATAATGCAAATAATAATGAAGATAATTGGTTAAGTGTTTCTTTTAACAAAAATGATCAAATTAGATTTGAGAATAAAGAAAATTATATTAGAAATGATTATATTTTAATAAATGGCGCTAAATCATTTTCTAACTATGATTCTTTTTCTGATAAACTTAATTTTAATAATTACGTATTTACTAATATAGTAAACAATAGATTAAATTTTAATGAAAACTCTAATTTAATAAATCAAAATGGTATTTCTATTGGATATTTTGGTAAAATGAAGTATTATTTTAATGGTAATAAGAATAGTAGAAATAAAAGGAATAGAAAGAATAGGAGAAATAGGAGAAATAGTAGAAATAGAAAGAATAGTAAAAACAAAAAGAATAATACCAATAATAATATATTTACTGAAATAATAACCGATGTAGGTTTTAATGATAACAAAGTAAAAAAAGATGTAATTAGATATTTAGACAATAATAA
>CAKVBE010000263.1 GCA_934725005.1 uncultured Rickettsiales bacterium
ATCATACAGTGTCTGTCAAGCTGGCAGAAATTTGAAGGCCTATTATGACAATCAAGTGGTTTATCAGTATTATCATCCGTACATTTATCATTAGTTATTGGCTTACATTCATAAACCTCTGTTTCTTCGTTTATTTTACATTCATTTGAATCATTAAATTCAGTTCCTTCTTTTTCTGTTCCGCCTAAAATATTAAAATCATATGGACAAAATGATTGTGTTGTAAAACAATACTTATTAGGATTTTCACTAGATCCACTAATTTTAAGTTTTACAGAGTCCTTAGATAATTGCGAGAAAAAACTTTTACTAGCATCAGTTTCTTGACTATCATTTAAATTTGCTTTTATGGTATTAGAAATTTTATTTTCACAAGATTTCTTAGTACCACCCATACTTTTGCATTCTTCACTATTCTCATTTTTACATAATTCGTCACATATAGCTGAACCTGAATTATTTGATATATCAAGGCTCTTTTTGATTTCATTTTCATCACTACTACTGTATCTAGCAACACCACTAACATTCAAATAACAATCAGAATTTTTATCACAGAATGTGTGAAATTTATCATTATCATTATTATATTCAACACACAACATTCTTTTACTTGCATTTACGCAGCACTTGTAGTCATCATACCATTCAGCTTTCCCCAAAAATCTTTCACAAGCAAAATTTATACCATCAGAACCAGTAGAGTAATATAATTGTGGAAAACTAGTTTTTCCAACATTAACGTCATAACTTCTAGCTTCAGGTCTAGGATCATTACAATTTGAATAAGAATATTCAATACCATTATATGTAAATTCCCTGTATATCTTATTTTTTTCATTAAACTGAGTATTATCATTTAAAACAAAACCTAATTTACTACAAGATTCACTATCTCTCAAAGTTATGCATCTATCAAGATAATACTTATATGAACCAGCAAAAGCACCTTTTTTTGGATAATACTTTCTAATATATTCTTCTTTAATTTTACTTCCATTATTCAAATAACTATCTGTTGGTCCAGGAAGTAATTTTTCTTGTAAATCTGGATCACCATATGTATACCAAGCATCACCACAAATCTTTATATCATTAAACAAATTTTTTGCCTGAGAAATCTGAACACCACTGTATGTTTCTTTAATTGTAGCGTACACAATTACCGAGGCTAGAAACACTGCAACCTTAACAGCAGAATTGCCACCTACACTAGTTAACACAAAATTTGATAAACATGTACCAACCAATGGAATAATGATTGGTAAGCACATTGTATTCGTTAACTCAAGACCAAAATCAGTTTCAACAATATACTTACCATACAGAGCCTCAAAAGCACCACCAAAAAGAGCGGCAATTGAACTTGCAAAAGTACCAGCGCCAAAACCACCCTTTGCGTAAGCTTTAAGTATATAACCACAAATAAGTGGTGTTGCAACAACATCGACAACTTCAGTCGCAACAGCAGCAGTTGTTAAACCTATATTTTCAATAGCAGTTTTAACATTATTTACATCGTTATCATTAAAAATACCTTCGTAATCACTTCTAACCATTTCAGGCGTACACTGAAAACCACTATTGTAATATTTATCGCCATAGAGAAACTTATAGTCAAAAGTATTATATTTTCTAACTCTGTCAGCAGAACCACCGAAAGTAGCTGAATGTGCTTCGGCAGCACTATATGTTCCAAAAACGCTTATAATACCTAAAATATATATTAAAAATAACTTTGTAATCCCTTTCATAAAACTTCCTACAACTTTGCTGAACGTTTATAAAATATTTCTAACCAATCCTTTGGATCGTCACTTCCAACTTCTTTTATTATTTCATCCAATAAAACAATGGTTTCAGCTCTTGCTGATAAAACCCTGATAACATCATTCATG
>CAKVBE010000264.1 GCA_934725005.1 uncultured Rickettsiales bacterium
AAGTTTCAAAGTGATTGGCCTTATAACAATTCACAAGTTTATTTGTTAAATTCAATTATTGATGATTTGAAGGCAGATGAGGATCGTGAATTTAAAGTTAAAGGGGATGGATATTTATTGACATCGACAGTAAATTATCCAAATAATAAGAGTTTAGTTAAACAGAATGTGTATGTTTCTAAGGATGGTCAGATTAATAAGGTTGAAGTTGTTGATAAGAGTGATAGTGCTCAAATTGTAATGAAGTTTAATAAACAAGAATTTAATCGTAAATTTGATAAAAATTATTTTCTTCTTAGTAGTCTTTTAGAAATGAATTCTAAATCAGATTCTTCAAAGAAAAATAATACTTCAGAGAGTAGTGAAAAGGAAAATAATTCAACAACGAATAATTCTACTGAAACAGATAATACTAATCAAAAAAAAGAAACATCTGAAAATACAAATAATAATACAAGTAGTAACGAAAATACTAATACCAATACTGCAGATAATGTACAACCAAGTCCATCTGAAAATAATCAAACATCAGATAAAACAGTTGAAACACCAAAAAAGAAAATTGATGATTGGAGATTAACACTTGCAAATTATGACAATTTGTTGCCGGAAAATTATACTGTTAAGGTTTCAAATATAGATAAAACAAGACAGTTTGATTCAAGGGCAATAGGAGAATTAAATGATATGATGAATGCTATGAAAAAAGATGGGGTAACTAATGTATGGGTACAATCTGCATATAGGAGTGTTGCAAGACAAAAGGAATTGTATGATAATAGTGTAAAAAAATATAAACAACAAGGAAAGACTCAGGAAGAAGCAGAAAAACTGACTGATGAATATATTAATAAACCAGGTTCAAGTGATCATAATTTAGGACTAGCTGTTGATTTTAATTATGTTGATAATAAATTTGAAAAATTAGACGGTTTTAAATGGTTAAAAAAGAATGCAGAAAATTATGGATTTGTATTGAGATATCCAAAAGATAAAGAAGACATAACCAAAATTGCATATGAGTCTTGGCACTGGAGATATGTTGGGGCAGAGCATGCGAAAAAGATGAATGATTTAAATATGTGCTTAGAGGAATATATTGAATACTTGAGTAAATAACAAAAGAAGAACTGTGAGCTATAGTTAAATATTACAGTAATGTTACAATGATATTACTGTAATATATTTTTTTTATAACATAATTAAAAAAGTGGTACAAAAAATTTTTTTATGATATACTTTATTTAAAGAAATAAAAAAGGGTGAAAAAGATGAAGAATATAAAAAGAAAAAAAGTTGTAAGTATTTTATTTGGTTTAATCTTTATAGGTATTGTAAGCATATTCATAGTATCACAATTGTATTCAAAATCAAATGATAAACAGAGTGCAGGTAGCGTAATTATTGGAAACAAAGAAGTTATGTATGTAAACTTAACAGATGATAAAGTCGATTATAAAAAGGAATTACAAAATCATGTAGTAAATAATAAAAATAATAATGAAATTACTGATGATAACAAAAGTGAGAATAAACCAGTAGAAAATAATAAAGATAATAAACAAGAAGAAAACAATAAAAATAATATAAAAACTAAAAATGAAAAATATTATAATGTACAAATAAATTTAAAAAACAAAACAGTTATAGCAGATAATGAAACTAAGAGCATACAAGATTTTTTGGAACTAGACGAGACTCAAGTTGAAAAAATAACTGATTCAGAAGAAAAACTACAAGATTATTTAAAAGAAAACATGATGGGAGATATAGAATTTTCTGGAGATGTTATAAATATTGAAAACGCTTTTTCAACTTTAGCAATAATTATAAAAACAGATAAATTTGAGCAAATAAGATCTTTAGGAAATGTAGATTATGTAACAAAAGTTGCTG
>CAKVBE010000265.1 GCA_934725005.1 uncultured Rickettsiales bacterium
GCTGCAACTGAAATTTCGGTAGCAGGATTCGGGATTGTTTTTACAGATAATCCTTTGGTATTGTATTTACCAGTCTTTTTTGTTTTGCGGTTATATGCTTTAACAGTGTAATCGTATTTTTGACCAACGATGATCGGATATTTTGCAGAGGATTTGTGTGTGTAAGAAGTTGCAGTATTCTTAACAGAAGCAATCTTTGTCCACTTCTTAGTGCCAGACTTTCTGTAATAAACATAATAGTTCGTGGCGTTAGATGCTTTCTTCCAAGAAATTTTGATTTTGTTGTAGGCAGTTGCAGAAACCTTGCTCAATGTTACAGTCGAAGGTGTCTTAACAGTGGCAGCTTCAACAGTCTGTACATTGTTAAAAGATGCATTCGGCATTACAGGAGCAGTTAAAGCAAGCGATGTACTTGTAATCGCAATTGCAAACTTCTTTAAAATGTTTTTCTTCATAGATTTTATCATCCTTTCTTTATTTTTACTTATACCACCGATTTTACAAGCAGGAGTAACTGTCAATTTTGGAAAAGAGTATAACAGTCAATTCCTGTATTTGTTTATAAAATGTATTAGTATCTGTAAATCTTTTCTATGTATATGTAACATAAATGTACATGTAAAAAATGTAATCTATTCTTGTAATGTATTTCCTTTTTAAAAATTATAGCATATCTGCGTTGTAAAATGTATAAATCTTTTAGTCTTTTAGTATAAAAAAAAGCAGCTCAATGGCTGCTTAAATATTATTTTGTTGCAATACATCCTATGTTACGCTTCATTAATAAATAAATTCTTTTATAATTTCAATACAACTTTTGTTATACTTCATTTTTTGCAGTAAGATTCAGATTTTTTTGATAGGAAAAAGTTTTTATATGAAGTAAAAACTATAAAGAAAACTGAAATCTGAATCTTACTAAAAATATTATAACAGAATACCGTTACAAAATCAATAGAAAATTGCAAAATTTCTCAAAAAAGTAATCGTATACAATTACATACAAAAATGTAGAAAAGTCTATTTATTAAGAATTTTAAGTATCTCTAACAGTTTTTTTTGTTCTTTTGGATTGGTATTTTGCAGTTCCCGGCGTAGCTCTGGCAGAACTTCATAATTATCTAACCCTGTTAAAATATCAAGTGATACATTTAATTTTTTTCCGTAGTCGATTAATGTATATACATTACACTTGTATAAATCTCTTTCGATGGCAGAAATGTGGTTGCGGGATAGCCCGCAAAATTCACCCATTTCGTCTTGGCTTACGTGACCTGCTTTGCGATATTTCTGCAAACGTTGTCCCAGTGTCATTTCTTTATTATTATTATTATTATTATTATTATTATTATTATTATCGTTACCCATGAATGAAATATCCTTTCTTATTAACATTCTTTCTATATATAATTGTAATTGGATACGTTGATAAAATCAAGAAATAATAGATAATTATAGATTATTGTGGTAGAAATATTGTTACTTGTGTTCTATATATAGTATGCTAATATAGAATTAAGGGACAGGATATGGTGAAAATGAATTTTCGCCATGTCCTGTCGCAAACCAAGGAGGGACACGGGGGAACGGGTCTAGTTCCCCTGTGGGATGAACCTTGAAAATTTAATAAAAAGCACTGTATTTATTATATACTGTATTTATTATATATAGAAGAAACACATGCAAAATCTTGTAAATGATAAGAGAAAAAGATTTGGACGAGAATATTGTCTGGGGACATAATCGGGAGTAAAATGTCGGTATGATTTTAGGGAAGGAGCTGGTCATGTGGGGATACAATCAAAGGGAAAATGCCAGGAGAAAAATAAGAAATATAACGAAAAAGAACAACAGATCGCAGAGAACCGGAGCAGGAATACTCTATTTGAGAG
>CAKVBE010000266.1 GCA_934725005.1 uncultured Rickettsiales bacterium
CAGTATTTCTATTTCCTTTATAATTAACTTCATCTATCCAAGCAAAAAACCATTTATTAGAATAATCGGGATTTTGAAATGCTATATAATTCGCAGTTAAGCATTGATTATATGAAAATTGTACCATAATAGATTGTGATGTTCTTAAAAATGAAAAATCATCTCCTTGTGCAACCATATTTTGTGTACATAAATCTAACATTTGATTTTCACTATAGGAAAGTACATTTGTATAATTTCTATCCATTTTTATATTTTTTACTAAAATAATTTTACTATTCATAATATTTTTTTCTCCTTAATTTTTCTAATATTGTTATAGCACATTCCAATGCTTTTATTTGCGATTTACTAATTTTATCATCTTTTTTAAATTATTCAATAATTCTTTTAAATTTTTCAACATTCTATCATCTCCTTATTTGAAAATTAATAACCTGTTTGAAGTCTGTTCCGCATAAATCAGAACTATAAAAAATTTTATGAACTTTAAATGTTTGAAATATTTTTTTTAATTTCTCATTAGGAAAAGTTATATTATATATGTCTCCTTGATAATATTTATCAACTTTTACAACATCGGAAAATACTATTGTTTTATTTTTAAAATTAGTATATTTAGGATAAATAAAAAAACAAGTATCTTTATCTTTATAGTCGAATAAATATTCACATAAAAATTTAAATCCTTTATATTGAAATCCAAAACGATACATACATTTATAATAGTTTTTTGATTTTGGTAACTTAGGTTGAGGGAAGGTTTGCCAGCTACCTTGATCTATCATAGAGCTAGCATTACCTATTGCCATTGTTTTACCACCTGATGATCTACAATATTCTACAGCTATTGTTACGTCATTATTTTCATTATGTATAATTTTTGTTTTTATTTCTCCCTGTTTTATTGTTCTAAATATTTCACTTAAGCCCCATGCCTCTATATAAGGACATACTCTGGAAATCGAATTACCTACAAGCCATAATTCTGTTGTACCTCGTTTTCTATCTATTGTAGAATATAATGTCATCAGCTTATCGGGTTCATTAGGAATATATGATCCCCTCTCCATGAATTCTTCAAATATAATTCTTTTTACATCTAAAAAACTACCTCCCGAATAATGTTGTTCTGTTGATAATGCCATTACATAGCCGATTTTTTCATATCTTTTAAATTTGCCAGTTTCTACCTCATAAATTGATAAATATAATACTTTTCTGTAACAAGTAATACAATTATATTTTCCATTTGTTAAATTTTCAACATCTACATCAGCAAAATATTGTTCAATCCATAAATTGGATATATCTTCTTTCCATCTTCTTAGTAAAATAAATCTTTCATTATATACTATACAATTTTCTATCATCTTTTTATGTCTTCTTACTTCTTCTAAATATGGAATTACTGCTTTTTTATGTTTTACTTGATAACTTTTTCCGTTGGATTTTTCTCCATATATTAAAAAATAGTTAGCCTTTGTTTTTGATATATTATCTATATTATAATGTATCTGTTTTTGTGACATTATCTTCGATCACTTCCTTTATAATAATATTATTATAAAATATCATTATCTGTTTTTTTAATTCATTTACAACAAGTCGTTTATTTTTTGCTGTTGTTCTATTTCTACTTAAATTTGAATAATCAATATTATTTTGTTTGCATATTTCTCCTATTGATTTTATACTTTTTTTATATTCTGTTATAAATTCAAAATCTTTATCCATTATACCTCCTTATTTATTTCTTTATATATTGCACGTTTTGCACTATCATCTGATATTAAATAGCTATACTCTTCTGATTTTCCTAATTCATAAGTATTTGGTACTAACGTACAACCATATTTTGCATTTATTATTTCTTTATTC
>CAKVBE010000267.1 GCA_934725005.1 uncultured Rickettsiales bacterium
GGCATACGATATGGAAGATGATAAAGCTGTAGTAAAACAGCTTTTAGAATCGGCTGTGTTCAATATTTATTCTAAGTCTGACAACGGTAGATACTCTATGGATGTTTATTCGCTGAATGGTTTTAACAGTTCTTATAAAAGGATAAACGAACTTTGCAATTAATCTAGTTGATGTAAACAACAATTTACTATGGAAAGTCATGCGGCGTTCTTGTTTTTTAGTAATTAATTAAAGCTTGAAATGGAGAAAGTATCAGTCGTAATACCGATTTATAATATAGAAGATTACATTGGTGATTGTTTGAAATCTGTTGTTAATCAAACTTACAAAAATCTTGAAATTATTTGTGTTGATGATTGTGGAACTGATAACTCGATGAATATCGTTGAAGATTATGCTAAAGGTGACCACAGAATTAAAATAATAAGACAGAAAGAAAATAGAGGGCAAGGTGAAGCAAGGAACCTCGGGATAGTTGACACCGTAACCGGAAAATACATTTGTTTTATTGATAGTGATGATTTTATTGAGTCAGATTATATTGAAAGTTTCGTAAAAACTATAGAAGATAAAAATGTTGATCTTGTATGTAATATAAATATTTTGAAATACTATGGTAGTAACGATATTAGAAATAAGTTTATAAAAAATAAGAGGGATTTTGTTATTAATAGAAAATTGAACTTTAATGAGGAGTCATTTAAAAAGTTACCAATATCAGCCTGGTGTAAGATTTATAAGACCAGTTTGGTAAAAGAAAATAAAGTATATTTTGCAAGTAATAAACTAAAATTTGAGGATTTTTATTTTTGGTACATTCTGAAAACAAAAGTAAAAAGTATTTGTATAATTTGTGGCCCAACTTATTTTTATAGGCAAAGGAATAATTCAACGATGAGTTTGAATAAATATAAAAAAAATGATTGTTTCGATTCGATTTATATTATAGAACTAATCTATTTATACTATAAGAATAATTATCTGCTCGGTACTTATTCAATTCCGTTCAATTGGTTAAATAAACATTTTAAAAAAATTTGTGAAAAAAATAAATTTTTTCTTAAAACGAAGAATCTGTTCAAAAAAATTAGAGAAGATATACTAAGAAATGGAAAAGTTTATAAAAAAATAGATCTGTTGTTTTTTAAGTGTGTTTTGAGTAGCGAAAGCTATTTAATGTTTAGAATAAAGTATATTGCTTTAAGAATTTTTAGTATTTTTCATTTTTAACAATGAAGCATCAATATGACGTGAGATATTGTATCGTAAATGTTTGTTGTGTTACAATTATCAAATTAACATGCGTTTACTCTATACAACAATTGATCAAGCTTTTTATTTTATCCTTTAATTTAGAAAATGCACTTTTGTCATTTTTTGTGTCTGTTTTTTCTACATTTGTAGGCATTAATGAGTTTTTAGTATCTGGATCATTATAAATTCTTTCGGAAACATCTTGTAATACATCCATGTCATCTTTGGTCCATTTAATATCTTCTATGTTTATCATATTCATATTTAGACCCCAGAACAGACAGTATAATTCATAAGATTGATCAAATAACTTATAAGCCTCTTCTTTATTTCCGTTACTTAATTGTTTTGTTCCGACTTCCATTAATCTCATAGATGATGATAGTAAATGCTTTGAAATACACCATACTTCACCCTCATACTGTGGTATGATTTTTAACATTAAATTCTTTCTCAGTTCTCTAATATTCTCTATAAGATCATAATAACCTGTTTTTTCAGTTTTTGCTCCAGAAAACATCAAATGTTCTTCAATGGAAATTAAGTTCATTATACATATTGTCAAATCTTGATCTGAAGATAAGTCTTTTGGATTGGTTTTTTTAGCTTGATCTACTCT
>CAKVBE010000268.1 GCA_934725005.1 uncultured Rickettsiales bacterium
GCATAAGGCTAAAAAGCCTGCTATTGTAGTCAAAGAGCTTCCTATTACAGATACTAGTGTTTTTGATATTGCATGTGCCATTGCTTCATCATTATTTGAATAATTTTCTTTTTCTGCTTTATAACTGTGGTATAAGAATATTGCAAAATCCATTGTTACTCCTAATTGTAAAACAGCACTAATTGCTTTTGTTATATATGATATTTCTCCTAATAATATATTTGATCCCATATTATATAAAATTGCTATTCCTATACTTGCTAACAAAAATATTGGTGCAAGATATGAATCTAATGCAAATTGTAATACAATCATACATAAAATAACTGCAATTATAACATATGTTACAATTTCTGAATTAGCTATATATTTTGTATCTAATACTAATGCTGACATTCCACTTATTTTACATTGTTTATCTGTGACTTTTCTCATTTCTTCTATTGTATTTAAAGTTGTATCTGAAGAAATTCCGTCTTTAAATGTAACTAAAATCATTGTGTCCCCATCTTTATATGCAATGTCTTTTACTTCGTCTGGTAACATTTCTACTGGGACATTTGCTCCAAGCAAGTCTGCTACACTTACTACTTTTTCTACATTTTCTAATTCTTTAAATTTACTCTCTAATTTTTGAATATCTTTTGTACTCATATTTTCTGTTACGATTATAGAATATGAACCCATATTAAATTCATTTTGTAATATGTTTTCACCTTGAACTGTTTCTACCTCGTCAGGTAAATATGCTAAAATATCATAATTTACTCTTGTTGCCATCATTCCTATTACTGATGGTATTAAAAGTAGTAAAGCTATGATAAATATCAATTTTTTATGCTTACATATTTTTTCGCCAAATTTCAACATTTTTTATATCTCCTCTCTTTATGACTATTGGTCACTTTCTATATTATATTACTTTTATGACCATTGGTCAATAGTTATTACAATATTTTTATAATTTTAATAATAAATTGTTACAGTTCAGTAAGAAAATATGCAATCATCTTGACTAACAGTCAAAGTTATGGCATAATAAACTTAATGATATCTAGGATATTAAACATATAGTTTTAACATATCTTACCAACAAAGAAAGGATTATAATAATGAAAAATGATAAATTTGAAAAAGAAAATAGATTATTAAATACTGCTTTTAAATTATTCACAGAAAAAGGAATTAAAGAAACGTCAATTCAAGATATAGTAGACTCTGCCGACGTTGCAAAAGGCACTTTTTACTTATATTTTAAAGATAAATATCAAATTAGAGATATACTAATCGCAAAGAAATCCGAAAAACTTTTTTCAGACGCTCTGAATTCTTTAAGAAAAACATATATTACAAATTTTTCTGACCAAATTATATATATTATAAATTATGTAATTGATGAATTAACAAAAAATCCTTTATTACTAAAATTTATTTCTAAAAATTTATCTTGGGGAGTTTATAATAAAACTATATTAAAATTACAAGATAAAGCTGAAGAAAATAACCTATACAATTTATTTATGCAAGGAATAAAAGAAAATAACGTTAAATTAGAAAATCCTGATGTAACACTATTTATGATAATTGAGCTCGTTGGTTCTACATGTTTTAATTCTATTTTATATAAAGAACCACTTTCTATAGAAGATTACAAACCATATTTATATAAAGTCATTCGCAACTTGTTAGAAAATTAATAGAATAAAAGCAAGCATAAATACACTAGAGTATATATAATAAGTTTGCGTGGGCTTTAGACTTTACACAAATTATTATATATACTCTTTAAAATATTTTTAAACTCGCGTATTTTATAAAATCACCTCAATATTTTCGGCATCTTCTTTTCTAATAGCAATAAGTGTACCTC
>CAKVBE010000269.1 GCA_934725005.1 uncultured Rickettsiales bacterium
ACTAAATCTATTCCTTTTTCAACTAACCTTGTAGCCACAGTGTGTCTTAAATCATGAAATCTAAAATTGTCAATATTTGCTTCTTTTAAAACTGGATTAAAACTATTATGTATATCTGTGTACTATTTCTAGTTATATCCTTGTAGATAAATTCGTTTGTAATTTGACATAAATTTATTATATCATCTTTTTATTAATTAGATTATGAAGGTGGGAACCGCTTCCGCTTTTCCCACCCTACATTCTTCAAAATTAAAAGTTATAAGCAACGAATTAAAAGATGGTATTTTAAGATTACGTTGTGAATTATTACCATAATAAACAATTCACTTGTCAAAACTATTTGTCAGACATGTAAATTTAGAACAATGAAAAATGTCTGACATTTAGTCTATCGTGTGCAACCATTGTCATTGAACACGACAAATAGAAAACAGATATACTTTACCTACATTTTTTGTAAATGTATTCCTATATAATTATTATAAACTTTACAATAATTGTAGAGTCAAGATACTCACTTTATTTTCTTGGAATCTAATTATATTTATTAAATTAAATGTCCGAGATTAGACATTTAATTTAATAATTGGACATATAAAATAATAAATCCTAGACATTTAGTTTAATAAATTCTTCCCTTAAAAGAGAGTAATTTTAAAATTTATTATTTTAAATGTCAGACATTATTAAACTAAGTGTCTAGTTATACAAAAGATACAAGATATAAATTCAAAGATAGAGATTGTTCAACAACAAGATAAATCATTAGAACTGGAATTGAAACAACTTGATACCGAAGAAACAGCAATATCGACCGAAATGGAAGCCGTTAAAAAGGTAATCTCCAAGAACGTTGATTCTTCTTTTAAAACGTTCAATGCGTAAGAATGAGTGACGGTTGGAATCGCTCCGCTTTTCCGCACCTTACAAGGGTAAAACAAATTGCAGGTCGGCGTAATAACGCCGACCTGACAAAATTATCCAATGACAATATGATTAACATCAATTAGTTTTCAGCATCTGTAATGGTATTTTGCTTAAAATGGGTATATGTATCATTTTGATGTTTTTCTAATTGACTTTGAAGAGTTTTGAGCTCATTTTCCTTTTGTGAAATCAAATCCATATAACCTTGTTCTTTCTTAAAATATTTTACTATTGCTTGACTTAGAAGAGCGTTGAGCTCATTATCCTTTTGAGCAATCAAATCCATATAATCTTGTTCTTTCTTAAAATATTTTAATATATCTTTTAGTTTATTAACAAGAACCTTTGGTTCAATGTTTTCTTTCCAAAAAATATTATCTTTCATATCCAAAAATTTGGAAGGTTGTGGAAATTTACTATGAACATAAGTACGAGTATAAAAGCCTTTATTGCCATTTCCCAGTACTAAATCAACATTCAACAGATAATTGTCACCTTCTGTTTCTTTGGCAAACATATCTTCTACTTTTGTTAATTTTTTCATTGTTTTGTACATATCCGGAGCACATATACTATCTGACCAATCTTTATAAAAAAATTTTACTCTTGCTCCGAAAGAAACATTATTATGATTGTTTGTAATCATCTTTATCCTCCTAATTTTCAGTATATTTATATAAAAGTTCTAAAGATAATTTTTGCTAGTCCTTTATAAATATTTACATAATTAACTATATAAATACAAACAACCTCATTGATACTGATTCTAATGAGGTTGTTTTATATTTTAAACTATGATTTATTATTAGATTTCATTTAGTGAAATAGCTTTGACACCCGCATAACGAGCCTTGTCCATAAGCTTTACGACCGCTCCGTGAGAGGACGTTCCGTCCGCTTGTATTAACATTCCGTCAGGATAA
>CAKVBE010000270.1 GCA_934725005.1 uncultured Rickettsiales bacterium
CCATGACATTCCGTCGGGGTTTCTTCCTTTCGCTACGCCACGATATGCAGTAAACGATTCTGGAAGATGTAAATATGTATCATACTCTTCTGAATTCATTAGAAGATTTTTTGAGCACTGTCTGAACCATTTTGCCGATAATGTAACAGGAACGTTAACATCTCCGTTTGGGTTTTCTTCCTCAATCCATGCCAGTGAAAGTGCTTCTGCAAAATCATCTGCTGCCCAGTGATAACGTGTCATTTTGAGAAAAGTAAGGTAGTAAGCTGACCGGCAAATATACATTAAAAGTAGCGGTACATCAGTTTTATCTATTCTATCTTCATATGCAGACCTTGCTTTTTCCATTCCCTCTTCTGATTCCATAATATTATAGAATTTGTCATTTTCGCTCCAATAAGGAGACTGAAAGATTGGATGGTCTATAATAAAAGGAAATTCTGTTGGCTTTGGCTGAAGATAGAGCATCATTTTAGTGATGTCTTTGATGGCATTTAAATCTGTGACTTTTTTCATTGAAAAAATCCCCTTTCTTTGTGTTTATCTCTGTAAATATGCGGGATTTTGAACGCAACGAAAAAATGCATATATTTATCTGATATTTAAAACATTTTAATTACGTCTGAAAAATACAGCCAAAACATTTTTGGTAATCTTGCTTTACCAAAAATAAATTTAGGGGTTTTATAGTCCAAATTCATAAAAATATTAAAAATGTATATCTTTATATGTGAATTTCTTGTTTATATGTTTCTTTTTTTTATTTTTTTGTTGTTTTTTTTTATCTCTTTTTTAATTTACTTTTTAGCTATATTACTATGGAATATATATGATACTGAAACAAAGTTTCAAAAATATAAAATTTTTATTGTTTGAAACGTTTTCTTGTGTAATATTTAGAAATAAATAAGTATAACTCAACTCATGAATAATAAAAAAGAAAGAAAAAATAATTTTATTATATTTTATGCATATCTTTATTTATGAAAATATAAGCCAATTTGATTCTGATTTTTTCTATTTTTTAATTTAAAAACTATAAATTCA
The DNA here is from genome assembly GCA_934725005.1 of uncultured Rickettsiales bacterium. The sequence goes on from CAKVBE010000270.1 coordinate 1,048, forward strand.
GTAAATGTAGCTTTTTCTTAAAATTCTATATCTTTTATTTTAATTTTTATATCGTACCGTAAAATTACAAAACATCCCATATTAAAATCTCTGTTTAAATACATTATGCTTATCTTTATAAATACATTTTTATCTAATCTTATACTATACAACAACGTGGAAATAAACACTATATTGAAAGTTTTTATGGCATAAGTAAAACTACTATATTTTCAAAATCGTCTACAAACGAAACACTATGTTCAACATTCTGAATTTTCCGGAACTTGGACGGTAAAAAAATATTGAACAATCCGACATTAACAAAAGCTGGAAACAAGTCGGAACGGCTGGTTATCAAATAATTATATCTGTTTTGAGATTATTGGACGCGCACGGAAAATCAGCCTCCGGCTACGCTCCGACTTCGTCATCGTTTGTCTCTTAATGAATATAAACGCCAATTCATTTTTACACAATGAGCAATGAAATTTCAAAACCAGCCTGCTCACTTCCTCATCTTTTTCTGTTTTGTACAAAATCTATAAACAATAACGAGCCGGAATGGCAAGTTATCAACGAAAACTCCCACGTTCCAATATTGCCAACGGGTAAAAATGCTCAAACCGATACGGAAAATTGCAACAAACAAATAAAAAGATAAAACCTGCCAGCAAAATATGGTGAGCGAACCATTCTTCACTTAAATTCTTTACTTAATGAATAAATAAAAAATATATACAAGGGTATGCATAAAAATATTAAGAAACAAACTGCCGGCAAAAGTTAATATATATACAAGCATGTGCACATATTTGA
>CAKVBE010000271.1 GCA_934725005.1 uncultured Rickettsiales bacterium
ATGTGGTGGAATGGTAGACACGCTAGTCTTAGGAACTAGTGCGAAAGCGTGGGAGTTCGAGTCTCTTCATGCCCAATTATTAAATAATAAGTACCTTTGAGGAATGCCTCAAAGGTCTTTTTGTGTAAATTTTTATTCTTGTTGTTATTTACATTTTTTACATAATAACATTATTATTTTTATGATAGCATGCAAATAGAGGTTGAAATGTCTGATCATAAACTTATAATGCCAAAACAAACTGGACAGTATGATGCATTTATTGCATCGTTAAAACTGTTTTATCAATCATTTCATGCAAATGAAGAATGGTACAGCAATGATCAATTTAAAATAAAAATACAAGAAGAATTACCACATTTGTCAGATGGAGCACAAAATGGTCCATATTTAGTAAAACAATCTGAATTAACAAGGTATTTTGGTTTTGCATTTTATGATTATAGTGGACGTAGAACTAAAATAACATCTAATGGAGTTAAGTTTTATGAAGCATATTTGGCTAAGGATAAATATAAGCAAATTGATCTTATAATGGATTCTATTTTCAATAATTCTTTTGGTCGTGATAATACCGCAATAAAAACTAGTAATTCAAATATTGATCCGCCTAAATTGTTTATCAAAGCTATTACGGATTTAAATGGTATTACAAGAATGGGGTTGGCATATTTATTATATGTTACCCATGATTTAAACATCAACTACAAAGATGCTATTATAGAATTGTCAAAAGCAGAGGATACCGACAGAGAAATCCCGATTAGAGTAGCGAATAAATATAGCGATGTGAAATTTACAAGATTATTAACTGAAATAGGAATTACAAATCAAAACACAGGCGGGAAATATTATTTAAGTGAATATGTTATAAATAATTATTTTGATCAAATTAAAAATTTATCTATCTACAATAAAGAACCTGATATCACATTAACATTAAATACACCTGAAACAATAGAAGAATTAAATGATGATATAGAAAGTGAAACAAATGCTCAAGAGCATATTTTGGTATCATATGTTTATGATATAAAAGGAAAAAATTTTCAACAACAAAACAATAGATCTCCTCAACCATATCAACGAGGAAATGTTATTAGGTATAAAACTAATTCAAGAATTGCCAAAACTGCAATTGATTTATCAAATTATAAATGCTTATACAATGATTCTCATGAAACATTTATTTCCAAATTAGGTAAGCCATACATGGAAGCACATCATTTAATACCTATGGCTGCACAAAAAGATTTTGATGTTAATATTGATAGAATTGAAAATATTGTTTCATTGTGTCCCATCTGTCATTCTGCGATACATTTGGGGAATCAAACTTCAAGATTAGAACTTTTAAAGAAAATTTATGATATAAAAGAACTCGAATTAAAAAGAGTTGGAATAAATATCTCATTTGGAGAATTATTTTCAAAATATTATAAATAGTTTTTAGTTAATTCTGAAACAATATTTTTTACTAAAAGAGGAGGTATTCCCTCTCCTATAACGTGTCTTACAAAATTATCATCTGCCCAATCCGGAATATTCCAGTTTTTAGGTAGCGAAAATACAATTAAGATTTCATATATTGATAAACATCTAGGGTCAGAATAAAGAAATTCTCCTTTATTTGTTATATATTTTCTACCTGGGTGAACGCAACACAAAGATGAAATGACACCATTATTTTGTGTAATGGTTCTAGCTGGTTTATCCCAATCAAAACGTCTATAAGTATTATAATGTCCATTTACTCTTTCCCCATTATCCTTTTTGGGGTAATAAACTTCATTATCAAAGGCGGTTTTTCCGCTTGGTGTATGCATCATTGTAATAACA
>CAKVBE010000272.1 GCA_934725005.1 uncultured Rickettsiales bacterium
GCCGCTGACAGTATGTTCGGACTTACTATCGAAGAGCTTAATGCAATTATGGAGCCTAAGAACTTCGTGGGCAGAGCACCCGAGCAGACAAAGGAATTTGTTGAAGGCTATGTAATGCCGGTTCTTGAGGCAAACAAGGACTTAATCAGCGATACTGCGGAAGGTATCAGAGTTTAATATTTGAATTACAAAGCTGTATTGCGGCAGATATAAATGCCGTAATATGGCTTTTTGTTTTTGTGATAAATTATTATTGTAAAATAACTTTTATGTTTGTTGTTGAATAAAAGAAATTCAGTATTGAAAATAATATTTGAGGAATTATAAATATGAAAATTACGGATCAAAAAATTGATTGCTTTCAAGAAAAGCTAATAGCTGAAGAACGTAACTTAAATACAATAAAAAAATATTGTCAAGATCTTATATTGTTTAAAAGATGGATTGGAGAAAAAGATATAACTAAAGAGATTTTACTTGATTGGAAAGAAACTTTAATTTTGAAGGGATATAAAGGAACCACAATAAACGGAAAAATTATTTCGATTAATTTATATTTAAATTATATTGGATTGACAGAATATAAAGTAAAACCATTAAAAATACAGAAAAAATTTTTTAGAGAAAGTTCGAATGAACTGGATAAAGATGATTATAAAAAATTAATATATACTGCAAAGAAATTAGGTAAAAAAAGATTGCTTTTAATAATGGAAACTATATGTGCAACAGGAATAAGGGTGAGTGAATTAAAGTATATAACTGTAAATGCTGTAAGAGACGGAAAAACTGAAATTTTATTAAAAGGTAAATTGAGAACTATTATAATTCCTAAAAAATTATGTAAAAAACTTCGATGCTATGCAAGAGAAAAAAATATTTATGATGGCGAGATATTTGTAACAAGAAGTGGAAAATCCATGTCAAGAAAACAGATCTGGGCAGAAATGAAGTCTATATGTATAAAAGCAGAAGTAGAATCATCAAAAGTGTTTCCACATAACTTTAGACATCTATTTGCAAAATGTTTTTATGAGATATGTAATGATATTTCTAAACTGGCAGACATATTAGGACATTCAAGCATAGAAACTACAAGAATCTATTTAATATCAACGTATGAAAAGCATTTATGTATATTAAATAGAATGAATTTAGTATTAACATAGACAAAATTTCTATTTTGTCTATAAAGTATAATACAATATTAATTTTGATATGATTATAGCATATATAGTATTTAAATACAACGATTTTTATGATATTAAAAAGTAATTATGCCCATGACTAATAAGATCACAGAGTTGATGATATGTGGTCTTATTAATTATACCTATATTAAATAATAAATATACTTGTTTTTAAGTAGAATAAAGAATAACTTTCCCTAATTATTTTAATTTTAAAAAATTGCTGTTAATAGCTTTAACGTTTATAGACAAAATAGAAATTTTGTCTGCAAGCAAAGTCGAGGTGATTAAAGGAAATTTTTGAAACTAATGTAACTATAAAACAGGGGGGAGTTAATTGGTAAAAAAATTTTTTAACAGATTGTTTATTTTCACAATGCTATTTTGTATCAGTATAGTATCTTTAGGTATAACTAGACAGGCGTATGCTGTAAATCAGCCTGAAATTACAAGAAGCGAATGGATAAGCAAATTAGTATCAACATTCGATATGAAAGTTGAAGATGAAAGTAATATGCCGGATAACTATTTCAGTGATATAACATCTGATATGGATTGCTATAAAGATATATTACTGGCAGTTGAATTTGGGGTAATTGATTTAGAAGCGGGACAGAGTTTTAAACCTAATGAACCGGCTACAAGAGA
>CAKVBE010000273.1 GCA_934725005.1 uncultured Rickettsiales bacterium
ATATTAACCTTATTTCCTATAGCTCCTATAAGACTTTTATCACTAACTGCTTTGATAGCTCCTATTGGAAAATCCTTATTTAGAATAAATGGACCATATGATGTTCTAATTAATTTTATAACTTTCAGTCCATAATGTTCCATTATGTTTCTTACTTCTCTATTTTTTCCTTCAGATATTGATATGTTCAACCAAGAGTTTGTATTTCCTTCTGATTCTATGTATACTTTAAATGGTGAATATTTAACATCTTTTACCACTAAACCACGCTTAGATAGCTTATCGATGTCATTCTTCAGTCTATCTAAAAATCCATGAACTTTAACCCTATATTTCCTGGTCCAACCAGTTGTTGGTAGTTCTATGTATCTTGCCAATTCACCATTGTTAGTTAATAATAATAAACCTTCTGTGTCCATGTCAAGCCTTCCAACTGTAATAACTTTTGGCATGTCTTTTGGTAGTATCGAGAATATAGTTTTTCTGTTTTGTGGATCATTTCTTGTTACAATATATCCTCTTGGTTTATTGAACATCCATAATTTTGTTTTTTCTTTAGTTTGTAAAAGTTTATTTTTTATTTTTATACTTTCATCAGTGATATTTATAGCAGGACTTGAAACTATTACGCCATTTACTTTTACATCTCCATCTAGAATTAACTTTTCAGCTTCCCTTCTAGAACAATAACCAGTTCTAGCTATAACTTTTGCTAATCTTTCAGGTTTTATGCTTTTCTTAATTAAATTAAAACTTCTTAAGACTTTTTCATACATTTTCTTTTTGAAGTATGGTACAGATTCAATCAATTCTTCAGCTGTTAGAATTTTGCTACTTTTAAATTCAATCCCATCGGGATTAAATGATGAAAAATCAAATTTTTGATTGTCGTTTTTTAATTTAATTAGAAAGAATTTCTTTTTTTGACCGATGCTATTAATCTCTTTCTTTATACCATTTGGGAATTTATAACAAATAAATTCATCAATTTCTTTAATTACATCATAATTTGTTTTATCTAAGCCTATCTCTTCTTTAACTTCTCTAAATAATGTTTCTCTTGCTTCCTCATTATCATTACAGCCACCTTCAACACCTTGCCAACTGTTGTTAAAATCATTTCTTTGGAATGCTACTATGTTATTTTCCTTATCTAAAACTATAGCGCCAATCCCCTTTCTATATTCTTCCATGCTGAATTAAAAATATTTTTTCTGTTATTATAAAAATAATTTTATAATTAACAATGTATGATAATAATTTTTTATTTTATATTATTATAAAGTAGTGTTATTTATGAATGAACCAAAAATTATAAGTCTATTTTACCGGCACATTTATTAAAATTTTTTCATAAAATTAAAAAATTTTATTGACTAACTAAAAGATATATTATAAATTATTGATAATCCGAGCTTAATCGTGCTGATTAAGAGAATTTGATCTTAATTATTTTTTTATAAAGTTATTAAAAGTAAATCATTAAATTTAAATGACTACAATAAATCAATTGGTTAGAAAACCTAGAAAGGATAAGGTAAGAAAAAATAAAGTTCCTGCCATGAAAGGTTGTCCTCAAGTTAGAGGTGTTTGTTTGAAAGTTTATACAACCACACCTAAAAAACCTAACTCAGCTTTAAGAAAAGTTGCCAGAATTAAATTAACTAACGGATACGAAGTTATAGCTTATATTCCTGGTGAAGGACACAATTTACAAGAACATAGTGTTGTTTCTATAAGAGGCGGAAGGGTTAAAGATTTACCTGGTGTACGTTATCATATAATCAGAGGTACATTGGATACACAAGGTGTAAAAGATAGAAAACAAG
>CAKVBE010000274.1 GCA_934725005.1 uncultured Rickettsiales bacterium
TAGTTGAAGATGGAACAAAACAAGAATTATTAAAAAATAAGGATGGACTATTTAGTAAAATGTGGGAGATGCAGAAAGGAGGATTTATTGAGTAGATAGTTAAGAAAAACTATTGCTAAATCCTTCCCATTTTTAAGGTAAAGTGCCAGCTTTGCTGGCGATGGGGTGCTTGTGAATTGCAGAAACTATTATTTTTTAATTTAATTCTTTGTAAAGTGTTGAGTCTCTGAACTCAACACCTAGTATTTACAAATATTGATCAATTATACAATGTAATAAATAATAATAAAAATTAAGTTCTGTAAACAGTTGGTACGGAATTCGGAGATCCCGTACCTCGCATAGTGCTTAAAATTTGTTTGAACTTTTACTATCTGATTTAAGCTCCAATTTGTCAACTTTGTTGACGTTTTCCCTTAAAAAAGTGAAAGATTTTTAATGGTTATTATTCTCCAAATCCTTTCCCTCCTTAAGGGAAAGTGCCCTAAAAGGGCGATAGAGTGCTTGAAAATGCTAGAAATTCATTGTCTAATTTGAGCTCCTCTTTTGTCCTTCGGACATTTTCCCCTTAAGGAGGGAAAGATTTTAATAATAGTTTTTGATAAAACGGAATTGTAATTATAATGATTATCACAATAATTTAAATTATTGTGTTCGATCATATTTTATTTTAGCAAAGGAGGATTAATTGTTTTACATAATTGATATCAAAAATTTTAACATTTATAAATTTGAAGTTAACAAAGATTCTGAAATAAATAACATTTTTTATAATTTATTCAAATTTGCACATTCATTATTTTTAAAAAATCTAAAAAGGTTCTTTGTAAGCAAAATAAATTATAAAAATAAGGAAATTTATCTGTTATTTATATTGTTGGAAAATGATGATGTACTTAATAATTTTGAGCCTGTAAATGATATTGATTTATTAAAAAAAATCAGTCAAGAAATAGATAATTTTAAATTGTATGACAAATCTATATCGTTTGCAAGGACATATCATTGTAATCAGACATATGATAGAATAAAGTTGCCATATTTCTATCATTTAAGACAAACCGATAAAAATATTGATAGATTTATTGATGTTTTGCCTGCAGGTAAGATTTTCACACTAAAAACATGTTCTGTATTACATGATATATTGGAAGACACAAGTTGTACTTTTGATCAGTTAAAAAAAGAATTCTCAAATGAAATCGCGGAAGTTGTACTATCTGTTACAAAGATCGAAGAATATAATAATTCAAATTCTGATAATTTTGAATATGAAGAAGAATATTATAAACAAGTATTAAAAAATAAACTTGGTATTTTTGTCAAGTTTGCTGATAAATGTGCAAATAATAGACAAAATACTAGAGTACTTTCGCAAAAAAGGGCTATAAAAAGTTTGAAGCAACATGAAATTTTTAAGAATACTATTTATGACAAATTCCAATACAATAAAATTAAGTATTACTTAGATAGTATTATGGAAAAAGTTAGAATAAAAAATAAGTGCTAATCTTAATTTAAGTCAATGTTGTATTGTGATAAAATTCAGTAACAAATGGTTCAATAAGTATTCTAAAATTATTTTTAATAATGAACAAGTAGCAATTGAAAAATGTAATGATTTGGTTTATACATTTTGTACAAAAGTGTGCCATAATACACACAATGTTGAATTTATAGATTCAACACCGCATGTGAATTAATAATATTAGTTGTTTTACATCACCAAATATCAATTAAATTTCATTGCAAAAAATTGAACTGTTCTATTTTACTAGATTTTAACCAGGTAGCGATGTTGGATTGTGAAGATTTTTT
>CAKVBE010000275.1 GCA_934725005.1 uncultured Rickettsiales bacterium
GAACAATTATACTCACCAATTCACTTTGTACCATAAAGCTCCCTCTCTTCTTTCAACATCATAAAATATAACACGAGGTAAATCCATGGGATCATTATATACGCATCTGTTATCATCAATATTAAGAAACCACACACCCCAAACGATAATATATTTTTACTATAACACTCTTTTTTATTATTACTCGTCCATGCCTCAACAAAAATATATCCTAAACTACACAATGCAATTACCCCCCCTCTAAATACAACTTCCAAAACAAAATTATGTGTATGCGAAATAGCTTCATAACTTGCCAATCCAACTATTTTTTTAAATTTTTCCACATTGGTTTGTCCATAACCAATCAACCAACTATTAGGAATAGCTTGAATGCACCTTTTCCAAATATACGTTCTAGTTGATAATGTTACATCCTTATGTAATATATCAATAATAAAATCTGCAAAATAATTTTGCACATTAAAAAAAACTATACCAAACATAAAAAGGACTATTACCAACAAAACACTTCTTGAATTTATAATATTCATATAACCCTTAACATGTTTTGAAAACACAATCATACAAATAAAAAATAGTAATGCCAATTCGGCTGAAACCGCATTAGTAGCTAATTTACAAAAGAGGCATAATCCAAAAATAATAATTGTATTAATTTTTAATTTGTTCAGACGCAAATAATCATAATAAAATGCTATTACCAACATTGGAAAGATAAAAAATATCGCATAATTATCCATTCCTAAAAAGGAAAATATCTGAAACTGTTGTCCACCAACTATATATCCAACAAAAATCGAAAAAATATCAACGACTAATATTATCTTAATATAAAAATTTAAGTATTTTAGTAAAACATATATCCCGCTCTTCTTTAGCTCCGTTTCACAAAGCAGTAGCAAATTTGTGATTCTCAGTACTTCTGCAAAACACCCTATAGATTCTCCGGCATTATAAATTGTTGAAAACAGAATAATAATAAAGAATGATTCTATCTTCCAAAAATTAGCACCTGGAAAATGTTTTCGTAAAACAAACAAACTTACAATAATCAAAAAATCAATAACAATCCATATATTATATAGTCCATTCCAAAAAACACTTTCTTGTATAACACTTGTTTTAACTGTAGGTATAACTATCAACCCATACAATAATATTTTTTTAAGATCAATTGAACATTTCATAATTTATCAAGCAAGAATTCTATCTTTTCCTTTCTTTTGATTGTAACAATTTAAATAGATTTATATGATTCCTAATTTTCTTCATAATTCCTAATATATTCCATACAATAACATTATCTAATTTGTAGGCAAACAATCTTATCGAACTGATATTTTCTTTTTGACATTTTCTCTTTGCAATCTCCACTCCATAAACATCCCTTAATTGTCTATATAACTTTATTCTATTAATCCACTTTTCTTCTGAAGAAAAAATCAACAAACAAAAGTTGCAATAATTCATAAAAGTACTATTATAATAATACAAAGATAATTTCATATTATGTTGAATAAAATCATACAAAGTTTTATTCAACATATCAAAAGATAAAATCCTATTTGTATTGATTTTTGATGTTAAACTATTTTGATTTTCTAATCTATAAAAATAGATTTCTACTGGTACAACATAGATAAAACTGAATTTATTTATATACCCTAGTACAAATTTAAAATCTTCTCCATAATTCATTTTTTCATCAAAATAAATATCTTCTTCTATCAAAACCGCCCGTTTAAATAATTTGCAAGTCGGACCTTGAATATAATTTTTATTTAATAATTCCAGGAATTGCTCTGTATTAATAT
>CAKVBE010000276.1 GCA_934725005.1 uncultured Rickettsiales bacterium
TAACTGTTCTAGGTAATGAATATATTTTTTTTGAAGCAATTTATTATCAAGCATAGAAAGTAGAGGAGGGGTCATAGACATTGTGATTCTAAATTTAACCCCTTCGTCAACTAATTTCTGAAAATTATGTAATAATGGTATATATGTTTCTGAAATTGCTTCATATAACCAAGATTCTTCTAGATAATCATCACTTTCTGGATGATGTATAAATGGAAGATGTGCATGTAAAACGAAGCTTACATATCCTTGTTTTTGCATTTTTTTACTCCTTAATATTTTGATTTTGTTTATTATTTATTCAAGAACAAAGCGACGTAGTCGCTCTTTGTTCTCGCCCGATTTGAGTTTTCGACTAAAAGGAGAAAATCTCAAATGGCTAGCGATTGTAGCTTTTATATACTAGGAAGTTCAGAGAACTTTCCTAGTATATAAAATAAAGAACGAATTATGGCTCTATAGCAATAGTTGGGGTGGAAAACTTATCAAGATTTCTTCCTCATTTTTTTTGCACAATATAATAAACTAACTTTTTAGAACAATAACAAATAAAATAGATGCATATAATAGTAAAATAATGAATTGTTATTTAATAAGATTTGAACAATTTACATTATCAGATGAAGATGGAGGAATTACTAGAATCATTTTTACAGATGATATTAACAATGCAATAGAAAATATTAAAGAAATGTTAAAGACTAGGAATATAGCTTTAGAATCAAAAAGATTTTTTAAATAACAGAAAATAAATGATGATAAGGAAGGAGAAACCCTTCCTTGTTTATAATATAATGCAAATTAATCCGCCAGACCCCTCATTAACAATGCGTTCAAGAGTTTCTTGAAGTTTCATTTGAGCTTCAATAGGCATCTTAGCAAGTTTTGTTTGCAAACCTTCATTAACAAGTTCATTTAGGCTTTTTCCAAATATGTTAGAACTCCAAATACTTGTAGGATCATTTTCAAAACCAGAAAGAAGATAATTAACTAATTCTTCTGATTGTTTTTCAGAACCAACAATAGGCGAAACTTCAGTTTGAATATTAGCGCGAATCATATGAATCGAAGGCGCAGTTGCACGAAGTTTAACCCCAAAGCGAGAACCTTGTTTAACCATTTCAGGCTCTTCTAAAACCAATTCATCAATTGAAGGAGTAACAATACCATAACCTTTAGTTTTTACTTCTTCAAGGGCATAAGAGATTTTATCATATTTCTTTTTGGTACAAGCCAAATCACTCATAATAGAGAATAATTCTCCTTCATTTGTAATTTCCATACCAGTCATTTGAGAAAGAACTTGGTAAAATAATTCATCACGAAGTTGAATTGAAATACAAACTTTACCTGTCCCAAGCATGATATTATTTACAAAAGTTTTAGAAATAATATCAGTTGTTTCAATTTTATTAACACAGCTTGAAACATCTTTTAAAGCAGAAACATCTGTAAAGGCATTTTGCAGTTGTTCAAATAATTTTGCTTTTAAAGGATGAGAGAAATCTAAACCATCTATCCACTTAGGAAAACTAATTCTAATTTCATCAACAGGAAATTCATAAAGTAAATTAGCAAACATTGAATTTATATCATTTTCAGTTAATTCTTCGCAATTAATAGGCATAACTTTTGTATTATATTTATCAGACATTTGCATAGCTAACTCTCTTGCTTCAGGAGAAGATGGATTAGCAGAATTTAATAAGATAATAAATGGTTTATTAATTGCACGAAGTTCGCCAACAACGCGTTCTTCAGCTTTTATGTAATCATCACGAGGGATGTCTGTAACACTGCCATCTGTTGTAA
>CAKVBE010000277.1 GCA_934725005.1 uncultured Rickettsiales bacterium
AAGGCAGTGGCAGATGTCCTATTTGCAAAAAATTAAAACTATAATTCAGTTATAGAGTGGTTTATAAAATATCACTTTATATTTTCTTCTTAAATACTTGATTTTTATAAAATAATTTGGTAATATATTTATAACTTGAATGACTATTTAGTCATTCGTCAAGAGAGCTAACGAGTTGTAAATGTCTACGTCGTTGGCACCAAAACAGTTGAAATTTAACCAATTTCAGCTGTTTTTATTTTTATTCAAAAGTATATGAAAGAAATTGAAAATAGTACCATTTTGATTCAAAACCAAGTAGAGATTAAAAAATCAAAAGAAAATGTTAGAGATATGAAAAAAGATAGGTCAAAAATTAGATAATAAAAAAGCAAACTATATTTGTGTATCAATACGGTTTGCTTTTTTTATAAATCTATTTAACAATAAAAGTCAATAATGCAGAAGCTATATTTGCAATTAAAGTATAACTTATTATTTTGTTTTTAGTTATATTATTAAAATGTTTTTTGTAAATTAAGTATTCTGAAAGGATTACAAGAATTTCCATAATTATAAATGTAATCATATATGGTATTGGCATATATATTAGTGATAATTGAAGTATAATGTTTGTTATTAGATTTGTTATAAAGATAGTTTTAATGTTCTTTATTTTCATTATTAAAGCAATTATTATTTCAGCGACAATAGTTAATATTAAAGAAATAGCAACAGTCTTTATAATATTTGAAGTATTTGTTTTTGTAACTACTCCAATTGTATCAATGTCTATAGTAATATTACTTTGAAAATCTGTTCTATGTATTACATCAGTTATTTTAATCTCTCCAGTATCGTTGTTTATTATTACTACTTTATAAGTATCTGGCGTTCCAAAATAGTTATAAAAATGTTCATGTTCAATATTTCCAGCGCATTTACCCCATAATAAACTATTTCTCATACATGAAGAAATCCAACCATCATAATCCATATTATATAAGGTTTCTGCTTGTTTGGCTGTTATCCCGTCTGTGTTGTGCGATATCATCAAAATAAACTGTTAATCCATTCTTGTCTTTAACTCCATCTTTTAAGTCGAGTTGACGTCCATTACTTGAAAAGTTACTATCAGGATAATAATCTTCAGCTTTTTCAGCATGTTCAAATAAATCTATTGTATAATTGCTTGTTTTCATATTTTTTAGATGAATTGTTATACTTGGTTTTGGACCCATATCAGCATTGACAATAGAATTAAATCCAAATAGCATTAGAAAAATAATGCTTAGTGTTATTAAAATTCTACATTTTTTCAACATATTTAATTCCTCCATTTTTTATATATTTTATCATATTTATTATTTTAAAACTATAATTTTACAAAAAAATATATTTATTATTTTACTTTAAATTCAGATAATAATTATTTTAATTATAACACTTTTGAAAAATCAAATGTATAAATACACAGATTTTATATAAATATTATTTTTGAAGAAATCTAAAATTAAAAAAATGCTAGTTTTTGTTATGAATCATATCAGATTTTGTAATAAAATCAATAAAAATAGAAATAAAGAGGGTGATTTTTTGAAAAAGTATAATAACAAAGCAAATGTAATAGGAAGTTTATTAACTAAATATAGAAAACAAAAAGGATTATCAAAAGGGGAAGTCTGTAGACGAGTACAACTTTATGGAATAGATATTAATAGAGTAGAATTATATCGTATGGAAAAAGAAATTAAAACATTGATAGAATAAATATGGAAAAATTAAGTTTACCAATAGTTGATTGAATAGACATAATATGCTATAATGA
>CAKVBE010000278.1 GCA_934725005.1 uncultured Rickettsiales bacterium
CTATATCACAAAATCCACCAATAATACGAGGTAATTTACCATACAAAGAAAGTATAAATTTAATCCAAACAATTGCAAGAACTAAAACTTTAAAGGTATTTATATAAGAAGAAAATGGATTTAAATCTAAAACCACATACTCTTTATCTTTATAATTTATTTTTAGCGTTGGTAATATTTCACTTGTTTTTATATTTTTAAATTTATCAATTTGTTCTTCCAATTGAGATATTATTTTAAATTTTTCATCGAATTTATTTTTTATCTCTTCAACAATATCGTTTTTTGGAATAAATAAATCTTTCAACATAGTAACGAATGCGTCTACGATATTTTGTACAAGATTAGAAAGAATATCTTTAATTTCTATAATCTTATTTTTTATACTATCTATTATATCTTTAAAAAAATTATAAATATTGGATGGTAAATCTAAAATTTTATCTTTTAATGTACTTAATCCCTCTTTTATATTATCTAAAATTGTAGAAAAATTTTCGTAGATTAAAGATGGAAGTTCTCCTAACTTATCTTTTAAATCTATAATTTTTTGTCTTATACTCTCTAAGATATTAGAAAAACTTTCAAAAATTAATGATGGTAAATCTTTTATTTTTTGTATAATATCTTTTACAAAATCTAAGATAGATGTTAATATTCCCTTATTCTCATCATTATCACTACTACTATTATCCTTATCTTTGTCGTAACTCCCTTGAATAAAATTACTAGGATAATATGCACTTGTACAATTTCCTATAACATTAAAATTATTTAAATAGATTTTACAATTCTCTACATTTAAAAGATTAGAAACATTTGTTTCGCTACTTGCAAATGAATTTATATAAGTATAATCTAAATCATTCGAACTTTTATATAATTCCCAACGATTAAAAAGAATTTGTTCATCGTTTTGATTAGTCATTTTCAAGTTTAAATATTTTTCTTGAACTAAATAAAATTGATATTTATAAACACTATTAAAAGTATCGTTAGAACGATTTTTTATTATGTAATATGTAACATTATTACTTTTGTCAACAAGTTGAAACTTTGCCCAATAGCTTGTACATTTTTCTAACGTTGTAACATCTACGATTTGATTTTCTAATGTAGAAATTGCATATTCATCTTCATTATAATAATCATCATAGATAACACCATCATTTGAATCTATTGCATATGCATTTATACAAATTAAATCTTTAACATTTTTTGTAAGAAACTTAATCCCTTGTAAAATGCAATTATTAAAATTGTAAATGTAAGTACAAGAGGAACTAAAGATTTTACTTCTTTTAATATCGTTCCTAAATTTATATAACTCATGTTGAACAACCGAACGATTCCCTGTTGTCCAACCTTTGTAAAAACCGTTTTAGAAAAATCTTCGCCATCGTACTTATAAACATTTGAAGAACTATCTAAAAAATTAACTTGAGAAATACCACTTATAATAATGTGTTCATTATTTTCACTTTCTACATTCCATTCTTTATCTTCTTGATTATATTTATAAAGTGTAACTTTATCTCCAAAATTTAGAGAGTTACCATTTTTCGAACCTATATTCATAGATTGAGAAGAAAAAGAGTAGTAAAATTCACAATTTTTGTTATTTGAAGTAATTGCATACAAATTATTATTGTATTCTAAGATTACATATCCATTTTCATTGTCTTTAAATTGTGTTACATATTCATAATTGTTATTATCGAGTGCATTTACTTTTATAGTTCCACACCCTTGAAAAAATAAAACAACATAAATAAGTAAAAATACTATTATATAAATCTTATAAAA
>CAKVBE010000279.1 GCA_934725005.1 uncultured Rickettsiales bacterium
TGAAGATTTTGATCCAACCAATAAAGCTTCCGACGAAGAGTTAAAAGTAATTAACTTTTTTAAAAACGCTGATTTTTTTGAGATCGTTTATGCGCTAGAGTTACTATATAATCAAACATATTATCATTTTGATATGATCGATAATATATCTAAGGCAGTAACAGCTATTGAATTGTGTAGAAAGCATAAAGATAATAAAGATATCGAAGAGATTCAAGATGATTTTTACAATAATGGTTTAGTGGAATACAGTTCAAGCAATATGCCTACTATATGGAAAGCATATAAGAAACTATATGGTCATTCATTATTTTATGAAGGTTCTACAATAGTTCAAGATTATATATTACATGAACAAAATAACAGTTTAAGCGATATTGCAAATAAAGATTATGCTGAATGGTCTGAGTGTTTTAAAATTGCGACAGCAATTTGGTTATTTGATATTAGTAATGTCATATATAATGGACCGACCTCCTATAATTTCGATTATAATTATACATTGTCAAAAGAAACAGAAGAAGGTCTTAAGAATTATAAGCTATATGATTCTAATGAAGTATATACAGGAGGGCGTACCGCAGAAGAAATGGAATCGCTAGCTAGAGATCCTGCTCGAGGTAATAAAATGTCCACAGGAAGCCTTAGAGAACGACGAGTTGTATTAGAGATGGAACAGAAGGGCTATTTAGGCAAAGTTGTGCGAGATTCTCAAGCAAACGGTGGTGCAGATTATATTGATACATCAACAAATAAAAAATATGATATAAAAAGCTTTCGCTCATATCCAAATGGTCAAACCGCTCCAAGAAAAGGCGCATTTAAATTACAAAACGCAACGGCGGATGTTACAAAAGAAATCAAGAAAGGTTATTATGTAATAATAGATACTGTTGGTTTAACAAATGAGCATTTGTTTGAACTTAAAGCTGCATTGGAAGAAATGGGATATTCTGAGTATATCTTGTGGTACTATTAATGGAGATGCTATATGTTTAGGAATTACGAAAATAAATCATTTTCTTATCTTAGTGAACCTCATTACGAATCTATTTATGTTGCAGATTGTAATTTTTTTAAAGTAAGTCATAGCAATTTTGAACTATATGATTCAATGATTTTCGAAAGCCAATTGGATTATTGTACTTTTTCAACTGCTCGTATTGGTAAAAATAAATTTGGGTATTCATCATTATCTAATTGCAGTATTTGCCATACTAATTTTATAAGAAATGAGTTTAATGATATTAATCTTAGTTCTATCTCCTTTTTTGATTCTTTAATATGTGGAAACAATTTTGAAAAATGCAAATTTGAATCTGTTATGTTTGAAAATGTTAATTTCGAGAATAGTTATTTTTCAAATTGTTCATTTCACGATATTACAATAAATAACTGTAAGGGATTAAAAAACGCATTTTTTGAGAACATTAATTTTGGAACAATCGAAACACCCGTAATATTATCGGATGAAAAAGCTCTTCAATATCTACTTAACTATAATATTTAGCTATTGCTATTATTTTTGCCGTACAGACTAAAATCTGTACGGCAAAAATAAAAAGGAGAACTTACATGAAATTGCAAATTATACCTGGGGAAAGTGTTGGCAAATATAAGTTGGGAATGACATATCATAAGTTGATAAAAACTATTCAATTAGAAAATATTGCGTATAAGGAGATAGTATTACCAACTTGTATTAAAATTGTAACAAAGAATATGGTGTTCTTGCTGGTTAATAATGTTATTATGCAGATTACAGTATATGGGGATTTCAAAGGAACATTTAATGATACCATAGG
>CAKVBE010000280.1 GCA_934725005.1 uncultured Rickettsiales bacterium
ATCTTTCGCTTACGCTCAAGATGACCCTTACGCATTTTTCTTCACTCCCCCTGCCCCCTCTATATCAATAGAGGGGCTATCTTGATATATACCATTCTGAATGGCTGGTGGGTTTAAGATAATCGTTTAATAAGAAAATAGTATTAGTTTAATAGAAAGGAGTAAATTATGACTAATAGAACAAATTGTGTTGGAAGTTATGCCGTGAGTGGATATACTCGCTCTGACGGAACAGAAGTTTCTAGTTATGTGCGTACTTGTGGTGCAAAGCATGATGGGGATTCTGAAAAACATAAAGAATCGAAAAAACACACAGATAAGCATTCTTCATCACTTGATGAAGATATGGAAGAATATAAGAAACATGTTTTTGGGGAAGTTGTAAATGTAACTGAGCAAAATTTTGAAAATCTGCAACCCATAGAAGCATATATTGTGGTTAAAAAATTATCATGTGATATTGCTATAAGTAATTTAAAAAATTTCTTCAAAGAAAATTTGGATAATTTAAAACAAAAAGCTATGAAAGGACTTGAGCAGTTTGTTAATGATGCTTTTTTGTATGAAAAGCAAAAGCCCGGAATTAAGTCAAAGATTGATTTATGTTCTTGCCAAAAATATTATAAACTAGCATTAGATTTTGAAAATAAAAAATATATGTATATGGATAACAGTTATCTTAAATTTGATGAGTTGCCACAAAATATGAAAGATGTTTTGAAAAAAACTTGTGATATGGAGATAAATAATAATACAGATATTGTCAGACCACACTCTGATTCTGAGTTGTATCATGAAATCGTAAAATCTGATGACTTTGTTAATACAATAAGAGATAACATAACAAAAATAAAAAATGGTGAATTGAAAGATAAAAGGTTGTCTATAGCTTTTAATTCATTTGATTTGCGTCATACAATAGGGCATGCTACGCTATATAACTTGCATTATGAAGATGATGTGTTGTTTGGAACATTATTTGACGGTTATGATTTTGAGGAAAAACTTTTGAATCTGTCAAAGGACTGCAATTCTTTATCATGGGGAAGAAGTGCATCTCTTGTATTTGGCAAGTTTATTAATAATAATGCCTATCGTCAACAAGAAGAAGGTATGTTGAATAATTACATTCTATATATGCCGATTATCTTGTTTGAAGAAGATTTGCGTAAGTTAAAGTTAAGATTCTAGTAATGAAATCAAATTATTATGTTGAGTAATATAATACTTCAAGAATAAATAAACATATTCCACATGTCCAAAAAATATTATAAATATGGTTAGAAATAAATTTTGCATGTGGTGAATTATTATTGAAATTGGTAAATTCTTTAATACCAGTTTCAATAATAATTAGCAATAATATTGGGATTCCTAAAAAAGTAACTACAAATTTAGTACAATAATAAGTTGTGGCAGAAGCGAAAAATAATCCAATTATGTAATGGTTTAAGCAGCCAACTAATCCTAACAAGAAAGATGGTATAAATATAATCCAGCCAATAGCCATTAGGCAGTGTGTCCAAAAGTATTTTTTTAGAGAAATGAAGTTTTGATATAAAATTTTGAGTTTATCTATAGTATTTGTATTATACTTCATATTTTTATTAAATGTGTGTATATATTTTCAGTTTTGTGGGGTGAGGTTTGATAGAGATTCTTCGCCTGTCGGCTCTGAATGACGAATTGAGATAAAAGATTTGCGTAAGTTAAAGTTAAGATTTTAGATAAATCCTTATTGTTATATAAAGAAAGAAGAAAATTTCATAGCTAATTAGAAGTATTCCACATATCCAA
>CAKVBE010000281.1 GCA_934725005.1 uncultured Rickettsiales bacterium
TCCCCCAATTTGTAGCTTACAGTAAATTATGAAAGTTATTAAATGGTAATTTAAAGATTGTAATATTTATGTTTTTTAATTTTTACTATATAGTATAAATGCATTATTAAATTTAATATTGATTTTGCTTAATTTTTTTTCATCACTTTCTTTTTCTTTTGATCCACCAATATTAGTATTTAATAACATCTTTAGTTGTTCTATTGCTGTTTTTCTTCTAAAGTTTATATCTCTAACACCATATTCAAGTCCTTGCATCGCCAAAGCAATTGCAGAGTTTACCTCTATATAGTCTTTCATATTTATTTTGTAATTATCTTCAATAAAAAATGGTTTTAATATTTCACATTTTGTTCCATTTAATATTTCTTCAAAATATAAATCAATATTATTTATTACAGAAACTGTTCCTGTAAGATATACTTTATTTATTTTTGTTAATGAACTATCTTTAATGTCTTTAACTTTATTAGCTATTGTATATAATGTAGGAATTATATTATTTAGGTACTCGTTTTCTTTTTCTTGTAAATCTTTTCCTTCCATTGTATAAATAGTTGTATTTTTGCATATATCATAAGCTTTTAAGTAAGAGTTTTCCCTTGCACTTATTCCTTCTAGTATGTTTTGAGAACCTTCTTCTAATGTAACAACATCATACACTTTTTGTCCAATTATTGTAGTTACAGTTGTTTTATCTTCCATATTAACAATTAAAATATTTTCTTTTTGTTTTAATGGAGCTATGTTTGCAATACTTAATGATATAGGTGCTATTGTTCCAACCATTTCTCCTTCAAAGTCTTGAAGGACTTTGTTTATTTTTGTTTTATTTGTTGAAATGTGTATAACTTTTATTTTATCTTTATCATTTGTATCATTAACTAATGAATACCTTGATTCTAGTGCATTCGGATTATATTGTTTTTCATAACACAAAGATTCAAATTCTGTTTCAATAGCTTTTCCTAAATCTTTTTTGCTAAGTAAGCTAGACATATTAAATGTATTGTACATTTCATCTGAAAGGTTTACGCTGATTGGGATTTTAAAACTAAAAGTTTCAGAAACTACCTGTTTTATAGCTTCTTGTAGGTCACTATAGAATTTTATTCCATAAGCATCTATTTTTAGGTCTTCTTTTTTCTTAGTGACTTTAGCATATTTAATTATGTTGTTATCTATATATATACCTAGACAAGTTGCCATTTCGAATCCTTTCTTTCATTTTTATTTATGTTTAGCAAAAAAAAGATTATAATTCTATATTTTTTTATCAAAAATGTCATTTTTTACTTTTTTACTAATATTATTTTATCTGTTTTTAGGAAAAAGTCAATAAATCAACCTCACTTGTAAGTAAAATGTAATATTGTAACATTTTTGAAACTTTTCATTTCATATTTCAAAAAAATAAATTCAAAATTAAGTTTTTTTACTTAAATTTTGAATTTTTATTTTTTATTTAATTATTGTAAAAAATATTATTAATATTCCAAATATTACTCTATAAATAGCAAATATTTTAAAACTGCCTTTTTGTATGTATTTTAGTAAAAATCTTATTACAAAAATTCCTACTATAAAACTTGCAAGTACTCCTATTACGAATGACACACTAAACTGAAATTCACTAAATTTGAATAATGTTGCAGCAAATACAATTGGTGTTGATAACAAAAATGTATATTTAGCTGCCGCTTCTCTTTTTATTCCCATTGCTCTTGCTGTTGTTATTGTTACACCTGATCTAGATACACCAGGAATAAATGCTAAAG
>CAKVBE010000282.1 GCA_934725005.1 uncultured Rickettsiales bacterium
CAGATAATTTTAACTAAGTAAGCCAGTATTTACAAGTACTGGCTTAAATTATTTGAAAATTAGACCGGACAGTAGTGAAAACATCCGAGGTTTATAATGCAATATAATTCAAAAAATAAAGGGATGTTTATTGAAGAATATGTTAATAATTTTTATAAAATAATTAATGAGGACCAGAATGACCATAGAAAGTAAAATTATTGTTTTTTTCAACACAACAAATATTCATGTGTATAGTTTATTAAATAATAAAACATATTTGTTAGATACCAGAAGTATTGAGTTAAATACCGTGCTGGATAATGCAACAATATTAGACAAAATTAGCACCTTTTTAAACACATTGACAAGATATACCGATAGAGTTGATAACACCCACATTAGGTTATATGCAACTGGAATATTTCAGAATTACTCACAAACAGACAAAGATAATTTAATTAATTCTATATTTATAGATTATGGTCTTTATTTTAACATTATCCAAAATGATTTGGAAAATTTTTATCTGGAACAAAGCAGGCTGACATGTAACACATGTGATATTTTGAAAGGTTTAATACAGCAAGAGTTTAGAAATGTTGTAGTATGCGGAAGCTATCAAAATCATCTTACAGAAATAGAATCTGTTATTAAGAAATTAAAAGAACATAACGTATCTATTTTAAGCCCACGCTCTACAAAAATTAAACAGGAGACAATCGGTACACCATTTGTTCTTTTTGATTATCAGGATTGTGTAAAAAATGACCGTGACACATGGAGACATAAATTTGAACATATGCAAAAGTTTAAACAGGCTGATGCCATCATAGTTTGTAATCCTGGTGGTACTGTTGGAAAAGGTACAATATTTGAATTTGGTTTTATGGTAGCTTGTTCCAAACGAATAATATTTACGGAACAACCAAACAATATATCAGTTTTTTTTCCATACGAAATTGGCTTAAACTTTTAATGGGTTAATAAACCAGCAAGCGACTTAGCCGTTGCAGTTGCACTAATTTCAGCTTTTAAAGACAAAGCTATACCAAGAAATTGGGTATTTATGGGAGAAATAGGACTTTCTGGCGAAATTAGAATGGTATCACAAATTGAATACAGACTAAAAGAAGCTGAAAAATTGGGTTTTGTTAAAGCAATCGTTCCAAGCGGTATAGAAAAAATCAAAACATTTAGGAAAGATAAATACAAAATTGAAATTATACCAGTAAAACATATTAGAGATTTGGCAAGGGTTTTGAATGGATAAAAGTTTAAAAAATCTTTTTTAATTTACATTACACAATTTTAATTATTTTTTATTTTTATCACAAATAATTAAGGAAAACTATTGCTAAATCCTTTCCCTCCTTGAGGGAAAGTGCCCTGAAAGGGCGATAGGGTGCTTGAAAGTTGTTTGAACTTTCATTACCTATTTCGCGAGGTGTTGAGTCTCCGAACTCAACACCCAGTATTTACAAATATCGATCAATTATATAACATAATAAATAATAAAAATTAAGTTCTGCAAATATTAGGTACAGGATTCGGAGATCCCGTACCTCATGAGATGAAAATTCAAACAATTCACAAGCACCCTATTGCCAGCAAAGCTGGCACTTTCCATCAAAAAGGTAAAAGATTCTTTAAGTGTTGTTATTTTCTTTACAATGTGTTGAGTCTTTGAATATAACACCTCATAAAATCCACAAATTTAACAATAGTTAAATTTTTTTGAAAAAATTATTATTTTGTATATTGCTATATTTTTATAAAAAGTTACAATT
>CAKVBE010000283.1 GCA_934725005.1 uncultured Rickettsiales bacterium
GCTAATACTCAATCCAGTCAATAAAATTTTAAACTATCAATTAAAATTATTAGTTTTATTTATGATTATTATTTATTTCTGTTCCAATATCATCAATAAACTAAAAATCATTACAATCTACATTTTTTCATTAGTAGTCAAACTTATCAAAGGGCATCATTACTATTTCACAAAGGAACTAAAATTTATCAATACTTTGATAAACGCGCAAACTTCTTTACATATTTATTATTTTATTATATTCAATATTATTGAAATGTGTAAATAGTTACTTAATGTTAAGTTTGCTACTGTCTAAATCAAGTGAAATTTCTCCACGAAAATCCATAACTGGAGAAAAAGAATTAGTAATCATATTTCCAGTGGAATCATATTGTATCCAGTTACCAGTATTTTCATCTTTAATGAGATAACTTGTATTGTCCTCAGTTAATACAGTATCCCCAGAATATATTTTTTCGCCAGAATTTAAAGTAATTTTTCCGTTGTTATCAATTCTTTGGCTTACGGGAACTTCGGAAGAAACATCAGTATTTTTCTTTAAGTTTCCGATATTTTTATTACCAGTAGTTGATGCACCTGCTCCTTTAGTTTGTGAAGTGTTTTTAGAAGCAGTATTAGAAGCAGTATTAGAAGCAGTATTAGAAGCAGTATTAGAAGCAGTATTTAAATTATTCTCTAGTTCTCTTTTTAAAGTTTTTTGATAAAAGGCTGCTGCTAATCCTGTTGTATAAAACTCTGTTTCTTTTCCGTTACTATATACTCTATAACTACCATCATCCTGTAAAACAAAACTTAACTTTGTATTTGCTAGTCCATTATCTTTAATATCACTATAATTAATGAAATTCCTATTATTTATATCTTCTCCACTAGTAGCCAAATTAGCTTTTGCAACACCATCTTTACCAATCGCTAAGTAAGCTGCTGATAACATATCTGAAGTAAGTAATGCTGGTCCTACTTCACTAAGTTGAGTATTTATACTATTAATATAACTATCAATTGCACTAGCGATACCTTCAATATCCGAAACTTGTGATTTAACAGTTGAAATAATACTATTAACTTCGTTAGAAAGATCATTTAAAACACTAACATTTCCATCTCCACCCAGACCAGTTATTTTCCAAAAATTTGCATAAGTTTGTTTAATATTCAATCCATCAGAATTTTTAGTAGTTTTATCTTCTCTAGTCCCTTTAACTACTGCACCATTATAACTTTTTAACATGCTATTTGCACTAGAAATATCACTACAAGCCGCTTGTACTTTATCAGCGATTGACGTAGTGATGTTAATTACACTACTAATTTCGGCAGCACATCCTTTAATTCCGTTAGTACTAACATTTGCCATTTTTTTAATCCTCCTTTTTATAGAATGACGTATGGACCTGTTTGTTCCGCTTGTGGTTTAATTGATTTTACAGCTGTAATATAACTTTCTATTCCAGATAGCCCTTCTAAATCATTAATACATTCTTCTAATTTTGAAGTACTATGTTGACCTCCATCAGTATCCCATCCTTCCTTTAATAAACCTAGAATCTCTTTCAAAGAAGCAACGCAAGCATTAAACTTTCCAGACTCTGGAAGTTCTTGCTGAGCTGTAGTTATTTTTTGTATTGCAGCATTTACCTCTTCAACTGAAATTTCACCCATATACACATCCTCCTTATCCAAAAAGAAACAATACAAAATAGTATTGCTTCAATCACATTTTTTATTATCCACGATTTAAATTATCCATAATACTCTT
>CAKVBE010000284.1 GCA_934725005.1 uncultured Rickettsiales bacterium
GAAGAAATCAATGTTGAAAAAACATTGAAAACAATGGATGAATCTGATAAAGCCAGATTCATTGAAATAATGAATGCGTGTTAACTCTAGACCCTGGGCAATGCCTGGGGTTTTATATTATATGAAAAGTAAGTAAAAACACTGCAAATAAGAAATAAATATAATTAACAAAGAGCTACTTAATGTAGCTCTTTGAGATTTTCTCCTTATAGTCGAAAACTCAAATCGGGCAAGAACAAATAAGAAAAGATAAAAGGGAGATGAAACAATGATTTCAATAAAAAAAATAATTAATTTTCTACGAAAAGAAGACAATAAAATCAAATTTGAAAATGTAGCTTATGAATGGCTTGAATGTAAAAGAAATTGTATAAAAGAATCCACATATTTTAATTATATGTTTATTATTGATAAGTATCTAAAAGATAGATATGCAAATAAGGAAATAGAAGAATTAAGAGACTTTAATAATTTAGTGCAAGAACTATCCCAAAATTTATCTTCAAAAACAGTAAGAGATATTGTAAATGTTTTAAAATCAATTTTAAAATATTATGAATCTGAATATGGAGTTAATCTAAATTATAGTAAAATAAATGTACCAAAACTAGAAAAAGAGTATATTAAAATATTATCAGATAAGGAAAAACAAAGAATTGAAAAATATTGTATGAAAGAAAATTCTTTGAAATCATTAGGGATTATATTATGTCTTAATACAGGATTAAGAGTAGGCGAAATATGTGCTTTAAAGTGGGAAAACATTGATTTAGAAGGTAAGAATTTATATGTTAAAAAAACTTTACAAAGAGTATATGATAGAAAAAATAAAATATCTAATGTAATAATAGGTAGACCGAAAACCGAAAACTCTGTAAGGTGCATCCCGATAAATAAGAAATTATATGAAATCTTAAAATCAGTAAAAGGAAAATATAAAAATGAAGATTTTTTCTTAACAGGAGATAGCCAAAAATTTATAGAGCCTAGAAATTATCAATATACATTTAAAGAGATACTAATAAAAAGCAAAGTAAAGGTTGTTAAATTTCATACTTTAAGACATACATTTGCTACAAACTGTATTGATGTTGGAATGGATATAAAAACATTAAGTGAGATATTGGGACATTCAAGTATAGAAATGACTTTGAATAAATATGTGCATTCATCACGAAAAACGAAGAAAAAATATCTTGAAAAAATATAAAAAATCGTTAAGTATTTAACTTGACGACTATTACTAATTCCATTATATACTAAAATACTTGTAATTGCAACAAAATTTTGTTTTTTTATGTAAAAAAAATATATCAGAAAAAAAGACGAAATATATTGAAAAATAGAGCTTTTAAGTAATGTATAATGAATCGTCAAGTTAAATACTTAATGATAAAAATAAAACAAGTTTAAGACGGTATAGGTAAAACATATTAAAAATTAAATATATTACTGCTAATTGCGAAACCAAAAAATAAAAGTAAGATAATATAAAATACAACATGATAGAATGATTATGTAAAATTGCACCAAAAAGTGGTGAAAAATAATATATATAAATTGAAAAAGTTAAGAAATTTCAACGCTTTGAGGGTTTAGCTTGACTAAAAATATTTAAGAAAAAAAGGAGAGAGTATTATGGAACAAAAAATTAGAGGTAATAACAATTGGGCAAATCATTATTTACAAAGGTTGGCATTATTAAAAGATTTTGAAAGAAAAGTTGGAGAAGATAATGTACCTAACAGTATTAAAG
>CAKVBE010000285.1 GCA_934725005.1 uncultured Rickettsiales bacterium
TCTCGCCGTTTTGATTGTTGTTTTTTTACGCTATCTATAAAACCTTGTGGTAATTGATCAATTAGTGCAGATAGACCCGGAACAGCTTCATTTTCTGGTTGTTGCACTGGCGTACTTTCTGCTAATTCTGGATATAAAACCGATTGTGTCAGTGGCAGTGTACTGATAGTAGACAATGCATTGGTATTTAATTTTACTACCTGCTCATTGTGCGTATTTGTTTGTTTTTTGGATGAATACGATTCAAATATTTTTCCATGATCTGGTGCATCTTTCGGATACTCTGCTATTAAATCAGAAACACCAAGCTCTTTTGGTTCCAATTGTGTTGCTATCTGTATCCCTATGCAATTGTATTCTTCTTCACTGTCAATCTCTATATTATCTGGTTTTTCTTGATATTTAAGATGATTGATAAAATTTTGATTATTTACCATACACTTAAGATTATCCAAATTTCCAATCGTATATGCTGTTCCATCAAGCTCACATGTATAATTTAGATCTTTAGACATTATTGAACTGACTATCCTAAGAAATGACTCAACCCAATAACTACAATTAGTGCCATATGTATCATTTATCACATTATATTGGTATGGCGTATCATTAATTGGTTTTAATTCTCCATCATCATCACGTATCATAGAGTTTGATAAATCACCAAATATTGAATATCCACTATCCCTCATTCCCAAAGTAAATTGATGACTACTATCAAAGTACGTTATACATTTCTCTTTGGGAGCCTCAAGGTCTGCTATTATAACACCAATATGATGACCGTTATAAACCGACGCCCCATACGGAACAAATAAAAACCTAGATATATTTTCTTTTTGCCTCGAATTCCTTGCTGTTTCTATGATGGTTCCAATTTTTTTTGATCTTAATTCATTGGAGTCTGTTCTGTTGTACATACAAAAACGAATGTTTGATGTACTTTTGATAAAATTCTCTGGCTCAAAACAAATGAGTGATACATATGTCATCCATGACATTCTACCATTGTTTCCTTTATCTTTAACACGTTCAGTTGTGTTAATTATTTGTCTAACTTCAGTTGGAGTGTATGATAAGTTATTTATTTTATTAATACCAAATTCACAACTTATTACCATACCACTTTCACTATCAATGCAAACTCTTACTAAAAATTCATCTTTAGACAATTTAAGAGGATTGAAAAATTTGCCATCAGTCTTCATCGTGATCTTTCCGTCAATCACAACTCTGTTATCAAACACTGTAATATAACTTCCGCCATTAGAATCTGCTACGGTATAACTATAAATGGCAGGCTCTTTTGAAACATACATAAGCAAATTATATTAATTAGCAATAAATTTAACGATAAACTTCCCCGGTTCTTTCCCTTTTTTTCCTAACAGCAAAGTCAAGCCATTTTCGACCAATTTCAGAATCATTAATCACACGCTCTGGCTCAATTTTACCATCTGGCAATTTCATAGCAAGAGTATGGGTGTCTATATCTATTGCAAACATAGAACCGTCATTAATCGTAAATCTAACTAGTGGACTACCATCGGTTATTATTACAGACTCAATTTCATTTGCAGCGTTTTGTAATCTACGTTCAATCGATACATCTGACTGTACATTATACATAATATTTATTCAAAAATATTAAACTTGGTGATAGTATATGATTACACTTTAATAAGTCAATATTTTAACTCATAAGTGTAAGTTTTTAAAACATTACATTATTTTATATTCAATATCC
>CAKVBE010000286.1 GCA_934725005.1 uncultured Rickettsiales bacterium
TAAATACAAAGGAGAATTAAAATCACGATTTTCAACATCCGGACCATACACATGCGTATAACCCAAATGTTGAAACAATTCTATTACTGAATTTTCATAAGCTGCTTCTGTTAGTCCTTGCATTTAATCTCCTTCCAGTGTTATAAAATCTAAGGGTGTTTCATAATTGTCTTTAAATAAATCTACTTCGTCCTGTCTTATTTCAGGTTCCATATTATTTACAACCTCTTCATTTATTATAGATGTTGATTTTAGAATTCGCAACAATTTGTTGTCAGAAATCCAGTCAAAATTCCACACTCCTGATGAGGTTTTATTATCTAGGCATTTACATAAATTTTCACTGTAGTTTTCTGATTTTTTTATTTTATAACTAATTCTTTGTAACCAAACTTGCAAAAAGCCTGTATTTGGTTTTTTATTAAATTTTTTTAGAATTTTATTTAAATATTTAAGTCTTTCTTTTTTTGTTTTCAAGCCTTGTAACAATTTACTCAAAATAGCAGCTGTAATAGGATATACAGAAGGATTATTGTATGCTATTTGAGTAATTATGTTTATTAATATTTGAATATTATCTTTATTGTTTAACTTAAAAAATTTAAAATAATATGTTAATTGAGTTTTTAGTGTTCCAGAATTAGGATATTTTTTTGACAATTCATACAATAATAAAAGCTGTTTTTGATTATTCTTTTGCTTATGTTCGTGTTCTATCCAGTACAATTTATCTTTCTTTATCGTCGCATCAATTAGATCACTACTTTTTATTGTTTTCAACGGGTTTAACTTTAACCCTAAATCAATTAAAATTTCAGTTAAACATTTTATTATTTTTTCACCATCTTGAGGATTATTAACAAATATTCGATAATCATCACGATAACGCAGGATATAATAATCTTCTATAGTTGAATTTATTTTTTCTGTTAATTGTAAATCAGCATATCCCAATATAATCTCTGCAATAAAATCCATTATACTAGAACCTTGTGGAATACCATTAGTTTGCCCATAACTCATTAATTGAATATTTTCATCAATTTTATTTGCAAATTTCTTTTTATTATTTTTATCTTTCTTAGCTTCGTATTTCCCCATAATTGCCCAAGTAATAGAATGTGTATAAATAGAACCATAACAATCTGATATATCTGTTGAAAAGCAATAATCAAAATCCATAATTAATTCTAAAGAACCTTGTTCAATTTCTAACCACCAATTACAAATTTGTTCTGCTCTTACTTTTTGTTTATTTCTTTTTTTTAATACAGGTATGCTTGCACATTTTATTTTAGGATTTTCTTGGAATTTTAGAAACCTTTGTTTTAGTGCACTCCAATTATCAGTATCACTAATTATATTTACCAAGTTAACATATAATATAGGGTTGATTAATTGAAATTGTCGCCATGCATAACACCCATCTTTATTATTTATGATCTTATAATTAGTGTTTTCACAATTTTTTAATTCCGTAGGTTTAATTAAACTGTTTAACTCTTTTCCTAAAAGATATTTGTCTATTTGACCTAAAAGTTTGTCAAAATTGAAATATAACGGAAGATCAATATTTGAATAATTTTCACTTCTTAAAAAATATTTTTTTAACTGAATATTGTTTAATTGTAAAATGTTCTTTTCTTTCTTTTTCATTATTTATCCTCGTTAAACAATAATTTATCAGCAGAAATGTCAACCTTAGAAACATCAATTTCACCACTCATAAGTTTTGGTAAAAGTGTA
>CAKVBE010000287.1 GCA_934725005.1 uncultured Rickettsiales bacterium
CTCAACACCTCACGAAGTAGCTAAAATAGGTAATAAAAGTTCAAACAACTCTCAAGCACCCTATCGCCACTTCGTGGCACTTTCCCTCAAGGAGGGAAAGGATTTAGAGAATAATAGCCATTAAAAATCTTTTTTCTCTTTGCATTATTTTTCAAACAATTTAAGTGATTATTTGTAAATACTGACTTAATTAGTTAAAATTATTTGTGTAGACTCAAATTTTAATAAAAAATAGATATTTTTATCACAAATAGTAAAGAAAAACTATTTTTAATCCTTTCCCTCCTTGAGGGAAAGTGCCACGAAGTGGCGATAGGGTGCTTGAGAGTTGTTTGAACTTTCATTACCTATTTTAAGCTCCCCTTTGTCGATTACATCGACATTTCCCCTCAAAAAGGGAAAGGATTAAAAATAGTTTTTCTTTACTATCTATTTAATTCTATATAGATTGTTTGTAGAACATCATTCATATTTTTAAAAATATCATTATTCCAAAATCTTATGACTCTATAGCCAAGTTTTTCTAAAAAACTTGTTCTATTACTATCATATGCCATGTTATTATCGCAATTATGTTGTCCACCATCAAGCTCTATAATTAATTTTTTTTCTGAACATAAAAAGTCAACTATATAATTACCTATAGCAACCTGTCTTCTAAATTTAAAATTATCAATCTGTTTATTTCTTATATAATACCATAAAAGTTTTTCAGCCTCTGTAGTACCCCCCTTTTTTCTTAATTGTCTAGCATTGTTAAAAGCTTCTTTTGTATAGTTTCTCGAATGAAAATTGTTCATTTAATTTCTGTAAATAGATTTATTGTTATGGTAGTATTTTATCTATAATTTTCAATATTTTATTGATAATAACTATTATTAAATCTTTCTCATCATTGAATGTAAAGATTTTTTCATAGTCATTATTTACTAAATCCTTTCCCTCCTTGAGGGAAAGTGCCAGCTTTGCTGGCGATAGGGTGCTTGTGAATTGTTTGAATTTTTATTACCTATTTTAAGCTCCCCTTTGTCGATTACATCGACATTTCCCCTCAAAAAGGGGAAAGATTTTGTTGGTCATTACTCTTTTAATCCTTTCCCTCCTTGAGGGAAAGTGCCAGCTCTGCTGGCGATAGGGTGCTTGAGATTTGTTAAGACTATTATTTTTAATAACCCGCCAGGATCTTTCCATAAAAAATGAAAGAACTTTTCACTATAAAAAACTGAAAATAAATTTTGATTAAGTAGAAATTTTGATTTTAATCATTTTTGCCTCTGATTGAGATTCTGTTATTGCTCCCAATATTATCTAAATTATAGTGTCTTATGTAGTTACATATTGCTTTATTTTTTTTTGTCTTGATACTATTGTATGTTTCTAGATGCATTGGAAGTTTTCCGTAATAATAAATCTCTATGGTGTTATTCGTGCGATTGTATGTGTTTAATATCATTGGTACCGTTTCGTCAATTAAGTATTTTCTACTTTGTTGAACAAATAAATCTTTGTGCTTTGGAGCTTCATTTCTTTTTTCCAATCTTTCATAGAAATATTCGGCTTCGTGTGTATAACATCTATCTATTGTAGAACATCTTGGGTCTTTTATCATTTTCAATAGTGGTTCTTCTATTTTTTTATACTCTGGTTGTTTATACCAATGTTCATAACAAATATACTCTAATTTAGGAGTATCTTCTGTTTCTTCAAAAATTGTTGTTATATCATCACCT
>CAKVBE010000288.1 GCA_934725005.1 uncultured Rickettsiales bacterium
GTATAATAGATTTCAATATAGAACTAAGTTACACAGATAAAATAATAACATTATCAACCTGTGATGATACAGGAACAAAAAGAGTTGCAGTACATGCAAAATTAATTAAAATAGAAAACAAATAAAAAATTCATTTTTGATATTTCGCAGAATCACTTTTAAAACACTTCATTTTACTTCACTCCTAGTCAAGAGAATCTATAAAAGAAAAAGTTTCTCCAAATTTGAGGGGATCTAAAATAATTAGTTATACGTACATTTGGAGATACTGTACTTTTATGGTATTCCCTTCTATTATTTCTAAATATATTTGTTATTATTATAATTCTTGATTTCATATTTCTAAAACCAAATGATATTCTTTTTATCAATTTACAATATTGTTATTTCTTTTCATTACACCATTGCTATATGAATATCCTAAAGTTTTTTTATATATTTAGAATATTTTTTTAATGTCTTTAATGTTGTTAGTAATTGTTGAGAAATATCTTTGTATTTTTGATTAACAATCTGATTGAATCCTTTATAGCCTCGGTGTTGCTTATGATACAAAATATCTTAATATAAATCATATGAATTCTCAAAGAACTTATCTTTATTTATTAAATAGTCAACAATATCTATTTCTGTCATTAAGTTTTTAAAACATCTAAATTTTTTCCAAGAACCTGTATCTAAGTCAAATCTTGTCTTTAAAATTAATCTCCAATATCTTTTGAATTTGGTACTGTCTTCTTTCTTTTCGTTTATTACATTGATTCTAGTTTTATTCAAACTTTTTGTAAGCATTGAACTATTGAAATAAGTCAATTATTATTTTAACATTCAGAAACCATTTTTTATTAAATCAATATACAGACTATACACATCCATAACAACAAATTTAACCTTTTTTTTGCTTTTTCAGTATAATGAGCAAAATATTTATCTAAATTATTAGTGGTTCTATCTAAAACTAAATCAATAGTTTTGCCGTTTTTGGCATTACAAATATTAAAAACATATATTTTCTTTTTAAAAGTAAACTCGTCTATACCAATTGCTTTAGGCAAAAAATTTTTATAAACAGTATCATTATAAAATACACTATCAAAAACTTTTTGAACTGTATTATCAGAAACATTGTAAAGTCTGGCAATTCAACTTTTAGACATCATTTCCCTTAGCGCAATTTAAAATAGCCAATTTTACTTGATTACTGATATGGCATCTATAATTTACTTCATCAGTTTTTGCGTAAAATTTTTTATTGCAATTTTTACATTGATATCGTTGTTTACTTAAATTTAAATATGTTATTAATCAGCATGTTTATTAATTTTTATCAAAGATTTTTTTAGTTTCTTTTTTGATATTTGATAATAGTATTTTCATTTAAGCAGCCACAACAAGGACAACATTCAAGTTTATTTTTTAAATATCCTGATATTACTAAGCGTCTTTTTGCTTGGATTTTTTTCTGTTATAAAATTTTCATTAAAATCTTTCATGTTTAGCATTTTTAATATAGAATTAATTATAGGCATTGACAACCACCCCATACTTTGTATTTTTTTGTCCATAAACATTGTAACAAAGAAGTGTATCAATGTCTTTTTTTATCTCAATCAAGTAGAGAAAATTTACAATAGTTTGTAAATTTATCCCTCTTACACCACCGTACGTACCGTTCGGTATACGGCGGTTCAATTTATATTGCAGTATATACTTTTAAGTAATG
>CAKVBE010000289.1 GCA_934725005.1 uncultured Rickettsiales bacterium
TTACAGCACTACCTGCTACATTAAGTTCAAATGTATTTAGTCCTTCACCTAATGAACTTGCTGGTACTTTTATTGTTATCGTGTTACCATTTTTAATTATTTCAGTATCTTTAGGTTGATTTGCGATTGCTGCAATATAATCAATATTTGTTTTTACTGTTATTGGATTAGATGTATAAACACCATTTTTTAAAGTGAATGTTACATTTTTAGTAGAAATAGTTAGATATTTTGATTCATTGTTTGCACTTTTAGCGTTACTTAATAAATTCTTAATATCTTTTGCTACTGTAGTATTTCCATAAGTACTACTATTTATAGCATTTATTATACTTTTTATATAACCATTTGATGTATCTTTCATTTCACCTTTGTTATATAAGTATATCCATGCTGCTGCTTGTGTTGCAAAGAAATCATAATCTGTTTTGTCTTCTACTCCACTACCTATAATATAGGCAAGTCCTAAGTCTGTAATTTCATTTGCTTTTGTGTATAGAATTTCTTTTGTTGGTAATTTCTTGTTAACATCTAAGCAATATACGTATTTACCATCAGTTGTCTTTTTTACATTAACATTATATGTTGAAAGACCTAATGGTTTATTTTTTAACAATGTTGTTTCTGCTTTAAATGTGCTTGGTGCAGTGTTTGCTGCATCTACTAATTTGTTACCTACTACTAATGTTAATGTTATTAGTGTAAGTATAGAAAGTGTTTTGATTATTTTTTTCATAATTCTTCCCCCTCAATCGAGTATATATACTATCACAAAGTGGTTAGTTTGTCAAGTATTTTTAACCACATGTTAATTTTTATAATTTACTATTATTTAAAAACATTTTTTATACCGTGATATAAGTTTTTTAGGTATTACTTACCTTTTTTATTATACATTTTAAATTTTTAATTTGTATTTAGATATTTTAACGTTTATTTATCTTTTTTATTATCATTTTCTTTTTTTCTAACTAGTTTTTTGATGTTTTTGTTTTCTATATCTTTTTCTTCATTAGTTACATCAAGATTAGTTTTGTTGTCCGTGATATTATTTAAAGTATTTTGCTTATCTTCGCCATTTATTTCATCAGTAATTACCTCATGGTTTGATTCGTTAATTATCTTTTCTTTTTTTGGTGATAAAGTGGCAGTATACTTATTTCTATTTTTATCTTTTTTATTTAAACTTACTTCTATTTTAAATTCTTGCTCTTTTGTAACTTTATTTAATTTTTCTTTATCAAATATAATACCTTCTTGTAACATAGCTAGTATATCAATTTTTTCTAATTCTTCGAAAGTTTTATTGTCAGTTACTTCTTCGATAAAATTAAGAAGTGTAAATGTTACTATCTTTTTACAATCTTCATCTGTTAGTATTTTGTTTTTTCTTTTGGTATTTATTATTTTTAGATTTATTATACAGACAGTTGATACATCATTTTTTTCATCATAATTAATTTCAAAATCAGCACATGTATAATATATTTCTTCGTTAGTATCTTTTATTATTACTTTTCTAATTGAACATCTTTCTACATATTCTTTAGTTAACATAACCCATGCCGTAAATCCTGTTGGTCTTTGCATAAACATATTTTTTTCTTCGTCGTTCATTTTTACAATAGCATTTACTTCTTTTGTTTTATCTATTACTTCTTCGATGATATCACTATAAATCTTTGCTTCATAAATACAGTCTATCATATTTACTGCCGGC
>CAKVBE010000290.1 GCA_934725005.1 uncultured Rickettsiales bacterium
TAATACTACAGTAGGAGATTCTATTGATGGCAATAGTGATATTAAAATATCAGATGTATATAATTTAACAGGAGGTAAAATACCTTTTAATAAGGCATATAAAGCATTAAAATTTAGTCAAGTAATAGCAAATTCAAAATTAAAAACAAATGACTTATGTAATTTACTTAAGGAAATAGTTGATGATAGTGAGTTATATGATGTAATTGATGAAATTAATAGAAAGTGTTATGTAATTCCTGAATCATTTATATCACGAAATTTGCAATTAGGATTAAGATTAAGCGATTCTGTTTGTTTGAATATAAATGAGGATAAAGAACAAATCTTTTCTGAAAGAGAACAAGATACGATTATAAGCTATATTAATTCATTAAGCCATGAGGAAAAAATAAATTATATAAAAAATAATGGACAGGAAAATGAAAGATTACTTTGTAGTTTATTAAATATGTCTAATAATGAATTAACTTTAAATCAGTATTATGCAGAAACTATTTTAGATTGTTTAAATCTAGACGAAATATATAGTGCAAGCTATATTCAAAAAACTTTAAGTTTTGGAGAAAAACAAATAATTTTATCATATTTAGATAAAGCAAATTGTGTAAATATGTTTGACTCATTAACTGAATTAGGAATTGAAAATGAAAAAAATTCTGGAATAATATTAAATTTGTTATTAAATAATGGTTATCAAGGTCAAAATTTTATTGATTTATCTAACAACGAAAATTTTAAAGAAATAATTTTAAGTAATTTTGAAAATATAACTTCAAATATTTCTGCTTTACGATTAGATTACCTATTGGGTATTAAGGACAATAATAATTTTGTACCAACTTCAAATATAAATTTAAGAGATTATCAAAAATTAGCTGTTGATAGAGTAGATGAAATATTTGAAAATAAGAATTTTGCTGGTGTTGTATTACCAACAGGTGCCGGAAAATCTTTTGTTGCTGTTACTGAAATGTTAAAATATAAAGATCAAAATATTATTTACTATGCTCCAAATAGAGAAATATTGAGGCAACTGCAAAAACATATTTTAAAACATGTATTAAACTTAAGTGTAATACCTGAGTCAGAGGAATTATATTATACAGATCATTATGACAAAATACCTGAAGGTTTTATATTCCAAAAAGATATAGATGATATGATAAAAGCTGCTTTTCCTCAATTAAATATGTATTGTTATCAAGGTTTAACAACAAAAGAAGAAGAATTTTTTGAAACCCGTAATGCAGGTTTAATTGTATTAGATGAAGTTCATAGAACTGGTGCTCAAGAATGGAAAGAAAAAATAAATGTATTAATAAAAAATAATCCTCGTGCTAAAATTCTAGGTATAACTGCAACTCCGATACGTGATGTAGATAATCAAAACATGGTTGAAAAACTTGCAGAGTTTAGTGGTGCATACACTAAAGAAGAAATTAAAAAGAAAAAGTATATGGCTGCTGAAATGTACTTGGTTGATGCAATGCAAGAAGGAATAGTTGTAACACCTAATATTGTAACTTTTGATTATTCATTAGAAAATAGTGAACAATACAAAGAAGTTAAACGAATGTATGAAACTGAAATTAATCCATATAAAAAAGAAGAATTAAAAAAAATATATGATGAAATGAGAAAAATAATCGAAGTTTCAAAAGCAAAAGGAATGGCTAATATTATAAAAGAAGGCT
>CAKVBE010000291.1 GCA_934725005.1 uncultured Rickettsiales bacterium
AAAAAATCCGTGGTTTTGTTAACACTGAGGTTTAAATCACCAACTTTTGTAATAAAACGATTATTAGATAAAACATAATCATTCTCCTCATTTCTTTTAACAGTAATAGACGTTCCATTTGTTGTTGTAATCAAAAAGTCTTTTGGATTATCTTTTAAATCACTTAAGTTGTCTAATTTTGGGAAGTCTTCAACACTTACTTTATTTTTGATTTTTCTTATTTCTTTTCTTATATTCATTTCAATATTCACTCCTTAAAATATTCTTTTTAAATTCTTTTTTATTTCTTCTTTTAAATCTTCTTTTTCTTCTCTAAAGTCCATAATTATTCCATCAATTTCGATACCAATTTGCTTTTCTAAATAATCAAAAATTTTGAAACGTGTTTGATAAGCATATTCTGAATCAAAGTACACTTTTATCAATAAATCCAAATCACTATATTCGTTATATGTTTTTTTAGAGTACGATCCATAAATATAAAGTTCCTGTACTTTAAATTTATCTTTTAAATAATTACGTTCTTTATTTAGTTTGGTGATAATTTCTTCTAAAAAAATCAAACGATGAATTGTATTAAAATGCTTTGTTCTTAAATAGCATTTTTTCACTTCTAAAATCGCTCCTTCAATTTCTTTTTTTTGAATCAATTGAACTATTTTATCCGTTTGAAAGTAATAAATAATTGCTGGTACATATCCTCTTTTTAACTGAATAAAATTATGAATTATTTTTGCCATTTCAGCATTAAATTGATCAAACACATTATTAGCTAAGACATATATAAAAAACATTGCCGCCAAATCGGCAGAATAATTATTTTCAAACATTTCAATAATAGTCTTGATTTTTTCTATTGTTTCTTGATTTTTATGATAAGTATTACCAACAATAATTCTATAGCAATACAAAACATTAGATAAATTAAATTTAGTGGTGTCTTTTTTTATATATGTTTGTATTTTTTTTGCTTTTAACATAAAACATTGTTCTATGCTTTGGGCTTGTTTTTCATTATAATAAACATCTTTCCACAATTGTTCATCTTGAATTTCTATTTTTGTATTTAATAAATATTTGCAAATTAAATAATCTATTTTGGGATTATAGTCTATCATTTAGTTTGCTCTCCTTTAAAAAATATTTGTTTGATTATTTGATTAGTTCCTGTTGCACTAGCGCCACTAATAGCGCCTTCAACAAAAGCAATCCAAAAATTTGGCACGTTAATTATTTCAGGATTAAGAAAAAACATAATTACTCCTACAATTCCGCCAATAAGTGATACAAAAATAGGAATAAATTTAAATAAATAGTCTTTGTTTTTAAATAAAATTTTATATATTTCTCCTATTAAATAACAAATAACAACTATAATAGGCATACTAGTTAGTTCCATAATTATCCTTCCTTTACTATAATCATTTCATCTATTCGTCTTTGAGTATGCGATAACGTTGACTCAACTTTTGCTAATCGTTCGATAATATTTCTATATCGTTCATCAACTACATTAAGATTTTTTTCCATACGATCAACACATGCTTTGATATATCCAATATCTGTTAAAATTACGCCTTCATTTTTACCTTCTTTTTTAAAATCTTGTTTTTCACTTCTTTTAAATGCAAAAGCAGCAAAAATAACACTAATAGCCGAAGATAATAAACCTATTAACGATATTAATA
>CAKVBE010000292.1 GCA_934725005.1 uncultured Rickettsiales bacterium
CTCACAAGGACAGCAGAGAACAGTTGTTTTGGCGTTGAAACTGTCTGAATTAGACATAATTACGGCAAAAACCGGTGATGAACCGGTATTGTTGTTAGATGATGTTTTGGCAGAACTAGACGATTTGCGACAGAATTATTTATTGAAATCAATAAATGAAAATACTCAAACTATTATTACGTCGGTTGATACAATTCTTTTTGAAGAAGAATTTTTAAAGGATGTAAGGATTTATAAGATAGAAAATGGTGAGTTATTAAACTGATTTTTGTATTTGTGGGGACACTACGTTTTCCCCACCCTACGTTATCTATTTGTAAACTTTTGGCAGAGAATCATAAAAATGTAAAGTTTTGTATTACTTGCACTAACAATTAACAAAAATTCTTTTTTACAACTTTTGATATATCATAAAAGTACGTTAATTATTATGGAGGGATATTAATGAAAGTTAATCCAATACAAACTCAACCTGTTCAACAGCAAGTGAATTTTAAATCCCGTTTGCCAAAAGTTAGCTATGTATCAAAGCGTGTAAATGATGATTTTTGGGGAGAGTTTACAAATAACTGTATTAAAGAAAATAAATTGGAAGAGTTGAAAGATTTGTTACATACTCTTACTTCAAACTTTGATAAAAATGTTTTGGCATTAAGAAAGCAGTCTGGGCTATTTATGGAAGATAACGGAAATAGAGTCAAATATGATTCCTATACGTTCACACTCCATAATAGTGAAGATAAATTTGACTGTCATACGCAACTTTCCAAAGAGGTTGGAGTACAGAATATCTATAATGATATTGCAGGTACGGTATTGAAAAAAAGGGATTTATATAATGGGGTTTCTGCACAAAATAACGAAACAACAACAACCGTTTTATTAAGAATGCTAAAAGAAATTGTTACTCCGAATACCGAGTGCAATAAGGCAATTTATAAAGATAATGACAATGCCGCAGAACATTTCTTGAAAGATTTTCGTGCGTAATTGTCGAATAAGGTCATAATAAAAGAAAGTAGGGTGGGGAAAACGAAGTGTCCCCACCAAAATTTTTAAACTGTGCTAAAATTGTTTTATGTCAAATTATAAAAGATTATTTTTAAATGGTTATGAATATGTATTTATAACTGTAGTAACTTATAATCGTCAAAATATATTGATTGATAATATTGAATTATTGCGAAATTCTTTTAAATATGCAAAAAGTAAAATAAATTTTTATATATATGCTTGTATTATATTAGATAACCATTTTCATTGTATCTTAAGTCTAGAAAATGAAAAAGAATATCCTGAAATAATACGCCTAATTAAGTACTATTTCTCAACTCATATAAATTTAAATTCTCAATTAACAGCAAGTAAAATTAAAAAAGGAGAAAAAGGAGTTTGGCAAAGAAGGTATTGGGAGCATATAATAAGGAATGAAAAAGATTTAAATATGCATCTTGATTATATTCATTTTAATTCATATAAACATTACAATATTGCGCCAAAAGATTGGGTATATTCCTCTTTTCAAAAATTTGTAAAATTTGATTATTACGGTATTAATTGGTTAAATCAAGAAGATAAAAATAGTATAAAAGATAAAAATTTTGAATAATTTCTGTATTTGTGGGGACACTACGTTTTCCCCACCCTACGTTATTCTACTT
>CAKVBE010000293.1 GCA_934725005.1 uncultured Rickettsiales bacterium
AGGTGATAGTATTTCTTTAAGATTTTTTGAAGTTCTATACACCCCATTTTATTTCCTAAGCAATTTTGAATACAAACTACGACAAATTATGACACACAGACAGGGTATAATTGAAAACAAACAAGTAATTAAAGAACCTGCACAATTGACATTATTTAAGCATTTATGTAATTATTAGCAGCTTGGAGTTAGGTATGAAAACAACTAAATTTCAGAATAATTTTATATTTAACAATATTGATAGTAGTTTTAATGAAAAAGATAAAACTATACTTGTTAAATTGGGTGAATATTGGCACAAACTAGATACAAACGGCATTTTATCTAAAAATAAGATTAAATGCGACAATCTAATGAGTTTCTTTAATTCAAATTTGATAGTAATAAATCAAAACAACAAAGAAGGAATAATTGATAGCAATTTTAATGTAGTTATAGAACCGCAATACAATACAGTTGAGCCATATCTTTACAATGAAAATCTAATGGTATATCAACCTTTTAAGAAAGGCAAAACAACATATTATCGACCTGCAATATTAGATTTAAAAGGAAATGTCGTTATAAGCTTTAAATATGATGATTTAAGAATAATCTCTTTAGAACCATTCTTATTGATTGCAAAAACAAACAATAAATGCGGTGTAATAAATTTAAAAGATGAAGTCATAATCCCTTTTGAATACGAGGACTTAAAACTCTGTAAAAAAGGAACCAATATATACTTAATTGCAAAAAGAAGTTCTTCAAATTTCGGCATTATAGATATTAATAATAATATTGTTATACCTTTTGAAAACTGTTGTGAAATGAGATCTCTAAGTGATAAAACTTTTATTAAATCTTATGACAAATTTACACACTACGAAAATTTAATTTTTGACTTTAGCAATAATAAAGTTTGTGACACAAAATTTAAGTTTATTAAAGATTCTGATTGTGATAGCGATATTATCGGTGCAACAATAGACTTTGAGAATTGGGGTTATATTGATAAATATGGTAATAACATTATTGATTTTAAATACAAAGATGTACACGATTTTGTCAGAAGTTACGCATTTGTAGCTAAAGATTTAACCGAAAAAAATCATGGCTTAATTAATAAAAACGGTAATGAAATTCTACCATTTAAATTTAGCTTTGTTGCTCCACTTGAAATTAAAGCATTAAATAATGGTGAAATGTTTATAATTGGTCAAAATGGCAAATTCGGAATAGTAGATAAAAAAGGAAATGCTGTTATTGATTTTATTTATGATTATATAATCGAATCAATGGGCTATTTAATAGTAACATACAAGGATAAGTGTGATATTTTTAATTCAGACTTTAGTCCCTTAGAA
Source organism: uncultured Rickettsiales bacterium (assembly GCA_934725005.1). The sequence continues at coordinate 1,347 of CAKVBE010000293.1, forward strand.
ATAAAGGAAGTGAATTTATGAAAAGAAAAAGACTAAGATTTTATAATATGAAACCTATTGGATATTTTGTAACTGTTTTAGCAGTTACAAAATATAAAACTATTGAAATTGTATTTGTTAAAAAAGGAGAGTTTTCAATCAAATTAGATTTTGATTACAGACCAAAGACACAAGACCATACAGGTTTTTCTATCATCCTCAATCTGTTCTATTTTGAATTTCAATTTGAATTTTATGATGTAAGACATGTTGAAGATTATGACAAATCATAAATCTAAACTTAAATAAACATCATCCATTTCATCT
>CAKVBE010000294.1 GCA_934725005.1 uncultured Rickettsiales bacterium
GCATACCATGAACATTTAATTAAATATCCTTTAAATCCATCATATAAAACTGACTTAACTCATGATTCCATGTGATATTTGCTAGCCATTATCAATAACTACATTTAAGTTAGAATTGTTTAGAATTAAATCTTGTTATTGAATTACAGTGACTAAGTATATCTATTTTTATTTATTACAATAATTATTTGATTTAGTAGAATGTAATATTAATATTGTTCACGCAAATCATAATTATTAAGATAATTGATGAAGATAAACGTAGCATTGGCCTGTAACAACAATTTTGCTTATTATTGTGCGGAAACAATTGTATCATTGTTAGTTAATACAAATAAAGACATTTTTTATAATTTTTATATTATAGAGGATAATTTGTCCGATGAATATAAGAATAGAATTTTGAAGCTAAAAGATATAAAAGATTGCAGCATAGAATTTTTAAAAATAGATGGTGATAATGAAATTTTAATAAATCCGATGAACTCTAGATTAAAATTAGCATCCTTATTACCCAATGTTGATAAAATAATTTATACAGACTGTGATGTTACATTTTTAGATGATTTGAGTGAAATATGGCTTGAAGATTTTGATGAATATTATACTGGAAATATGATTGAATACAGATTTAATCTAGAAAGAAATCAAAAATATTTCGATTACTTAACAGAAGAAGATAAAGAAAAGTATAATATAAAAAATCATAGTTTTCATTTTAATTCTGGTTTTATGGTCATGAATTTGAAAAAAATTAGAGAAGATCATATAGAGCAAGAGTTAGTTAATTTTTTAAACAAATATAAAGATAAATCTAAAACTCTTGATCAGGATGCTGTAAATGTAGTTTTATACAATAAAATAAAACCCGTAAGTATCAGGTGGAGTTTAATTGTATCATATTACTTGTCAAAAAAAATAAGAATTAATGATAAAGAGTTAATAAAGGACTATAAATATAGTCTAAAACATCCTAAATGTGTACATTTTGTAGCTGATAAAAAACCTGATAAGATTTATATATCGATTTTTCATCCATTTTCATTTAGAAAACTGAATTATTATAAAATGTTATTTTGGAAATATGTTAATTTTACAGATTGGAAAGGTGAAAAAACTTATAAAGAAATATATAAATTCCCGTTAAATCTTTTTAAGAATTGTTAATGTGAGAAACAGTTTATTTGTATTTTTTTGTTTTATTTTCTCATATTTCTCTGAACTTAATACAACAAGATTTAATTTACTTGAATAGTAATTTATTTTAAACCGTTTTTCTTGTATCATTTGGATAATTAAAAAATACTGGTATTGACAATAAGTACTTTAGTTTTTAATAAAGATCGGATATACTTTTCCATTTTTTATAAACTATGAGACCTATACTGAGCATAATACAACAGAACTTTATAATATTGAGTATCGTTAAAATGTTACTAATACTCATTTTTTGTTTTGTATCGAATTATATTATAAATAACATTACAGGTTTTTTATACAAAAAATTTAGGAACACAAGATATTTAATTGATGATGTGTTCATAATTACAATTAGAAAACCAGTTATATTCTTAATGTGGTCCTATGGGGTACTGTGTTGCTTCAATGTTGTGCAAAAAAGAATTAATTATAATCTATATAATGT
>CAKVBE010000295.1 GCA_934725005.1 uncultured Rickettsiales bacterium
AGTTATAATGCCCTATATGATATGATATGATATGATGTGGTGGGGCGGGGCAAGTTTGCATAACTCAAAGGTTTATTAATAGTAGGGGAATTAATAAACTGGAGTTATTTTATGTCTTTTAGTAATAATATGATTTATGGAAATCCACAGAATACATACCAACAATATTCCTTTAGGACAAATATACAAAATAACTATATACAGTCGCAATTTTTAACTATGCCACAAGATTTAAATTCCCAATCAATATATTTTGAGAATTGGCAAAATCAGTATCAACAAATTCCATTTCAAGGCATTCGGCAAAATATATATCAACAACCACAATTTTTTATCAAGCCACAAAGTTCATATCAACTAAATTCAAATTCGGATGTTAAGAATACTCCTGTCAATAGTGATGAAAAAAGAGTTAAATGCACTAAAAAGGAAAAAGTTGGTATAAGTACGGTTGTTGTGGCTGGCGTTGTGTTAACATCACTTGCTATTTTATTGCGAAAGGGAAATTTGGCTAAAGGTATTTTAAAATTTATAGGTAAAAAATCTAGTGGAGTTAAAAATGCTACTCAAACTACAGCTAAGTTAGCAAAACCTCCAACAAATGTATCACAAGCTGTAAATGTTATACCTAAAAAGGCGCCAACTACTATGCAGCAAACTGTGCGTACTTCTACAAAAACGACTACAAAAGCTAATAAAGGTAAAGTATCTAAAGCAAAACAACTTGCTGAACATATTGAATTTAGAGAAGCTAAAACATTTGAAGAAGCTCAGTTGTTTGCAAAAGAGAATTTTGGAATAAATCTTCAAATAGATAATAATGTTGAAGTTGCCAATTTCTTAAATAAAATTTTTGTAAATGTAAATAATAAATTTAAAGGAAAAGCAAATTTACCTAACAGTGTAGTTCATAAAAGTATTAATTCTACTGATGGGGTAAGTGGTTTTGCTGCTTGGAACGAAAAAAATAAAACTTTAACTCTGGATGGTTTTTGGCAATATGTAAATAAGGCTGAAAAAAAAGGAATGAGTTTCAATGAAATGTTATCACAGGTAAGAAATAAAGCTACAATAGACAATGAGTATATTACTCGTGCAATTTATCATGAGATAGGACACGCTAATCATAAAAATCACCTTAAAATGCTTAGATTGTCAGAATTAAAAGCTATTGGATATAAAGATACACATTATACTGATGAATTTTTACAAGCAGTTAAAGATAATAAGATAGTAACAGATTTTTTTGAACATAATACAGTGCCTCGTTTTGCAAACGGAACTTTAAATGCATTGTCCTCGCCTGCAGAATTTGTTGCTGATACATTTAGCTTAAAAATGTTAGGAAAAACCATTCCTAAAGAAGTAGAAACAATATATCAGAAATATGGAGGACCTTTGGTCAACCTGTAGTTGGGCATACTTGTTTGACAAATGTTTTTAAATTTACTTCTACAACTAAAGTATAAAATTAAACCATCAAAAGTATAAAATTACAGTTATATCCCTTGAATAGATGAGGAATACAATGTACCATGATAATAGGTAGATAAGAAGAAAGGTAGAACGACCTATGGGCATGGCGGCATCGCAAGCCAGATATATAGCACTTACTGCAAGGAAGAGTAATGTTGAATATGAAGG
>CAKVBE010000296.1 GCA_934725005.1 uncultured Rickettsiales bacterium
CTTTTGAGTCTGTAACCATTTGTGGGGTTAAAAGAACTAAAACATTTTTATACTCTTTTGATTCACAAACAACCCTTAAAGCATTTTCATATCTGTCTGCTTTCGCATCGCCAACAACATCAATTGGATTCTTTACTGATGCTTCTGTTGTTAGAACCGCTTTCAATTTTTCTTTTGTTTCATCGCTTGGACTAGCTAAATCAAGACCATATTTCTCACATGAATCACTTGTTACAACACCAACACCACCCGCATTTGTAATAATAGCTAATTTTCCACTAAAATCTTTGTGATTTGCATATTGTAAAATTTCCAACAAGCCAAACATTTCACCTGTTGTATATGCTTGCACTATTCCATTTTTTTCAAATGCAGATTCCATAACTCTATAATTTGGAGCCAAGCTTCCAGTATGTGACAAACTTGCTGCTTGGGCTTTTGCCGATTTTCCAGGTTCAAGAATCACAATCGGTTTTGTTTTTGCAACTTCTCTTGCTGTTTTTAAAAATTCTTGTCCATGTTTTAAACTTTCAAGATAAAAAACAAATGCGCTTGTATTCGGGTCTTTATTAATTTCTTCTAGCAATTCCGTTTCTGATAAATGAGCTTTATTTCCAATTGAAATAAAATGTGAAAAACCAATTCCTTTTCCTCTAGCCCAATCTAGCATAGCTGAACAATATGCACCTGATTGTGAAATAAATGCAACATTACCTTTAATAGGAAAACCATCTGCAAACGAAGCATTTAAATTATTGAATGTTGAAATATGACCTAAACAATTCGGACCCAATAGATTAATATTGTGTTCTTTGCATTTTTCAGCAATTTCATCTTCCAATTCGTGATTTCCAACTTCACCAAAACCTGCAGTAATAATACTTATATTTTTCGTACCATTTACTATACAGTCATCAACAGTAGCAGAACAAAATTTTGCCGGTACAACTATAACGACCAAATCAATTGCTTCTGGACAATCCTTAACACTAGCAAAACATGGTTTATTGAACAATTCTTGACCTGCACATTTTGGATTTATTGCATATAAATTTCCCTCAAATTTTGCACTTATTAAATTATTAAATACAACAGCACCTAGCTTTGAAGAATCTGATGATACACCAACAACAGCTATACTTTTAGGGTTAAAAAAGTTGTCTAAACTCACATCAGTAAATAAATATTAAACTATTAATATAATTATACTAATAATATTAATTTCAAGTGGCAATTTTTGTTATTATTATGCCTATAATTAAATTAATAGAAATTAATTAATTTTCTCATTGTATCAAAAAAATACACTTATAAAATATCCTTACAGAATAACTAATTATGTTATACTCAAAATTCCACAAAATTCTCTTTTTCTAAGAGTAGTAAAATTACCACATAGTAACAATAAGATACACCAAATAATAATCAATTGACTTACTGCAATTCAAATTATAAACTCTGATTAGATATTAAAAAATATTATAAATCATATGGAAATAACAAAAACTTGTGATACTAGGGGATTAAATAATGATACCGAACAACCAATGACATTAGGCGATTTTGAAAGGGAATATCTTGATCCGAAAATAAGACAGAGGCTTGATGAACTTGAGGAAGAAGTTGATCAAGAC
>CAKVBE010000297.1 GCA_934725005.1 uncultured Rickettsiales bacterium
GTTTTTGAGCTTATCTATCATAATCTAAATTCTCCCTAGAATCAATATTCTTTCTTGCTAGAACAAGTCCTAAAATAATATAATAAATCTCCAAATCTGGATCTGCAGCAACTGAAAATTGGGAAATAAAATATCCTATTGTCATCACTAGAAAATAATAGTAAAAATCGGGAATCCCCAATTTTCTTGTTTCCTTTTTATTTTTTTTCCACTCTACAATTGCTACTTTTATACATCCAACTTGAAAAATCCAATATCCCACTAAACCAACGATTCCTATCCTGTATAATAGGTACAACCATGTTATCTCAATTGATTCTTTAACCCAGCCATCAACACGGTAAGCAAATTGTCGAGCAAAACCAACTCCCCATGTATAATGATTTTTTAGATATGTAAATACCCATAACCATAATTCATTACGATTTCCCAAATCACCAACATTATTTTGAACACTTTCATTTCCAAATGTACCTAAAATAGAATTTATCATATCTATTGAAATATTGATAAAATCACTAAGAAATGTCGGAAAAAAAACAGATATTACTGCTATAGCTGCAATTCCTACAACTACAATTTTGGCTATTATACTCATTTTTTTATATGTAGTTAAAGATAAAAATGTAAATACATGAATTAAAATAACAAAAATCCATACCGTTCTTGACAGTGTTAGGAATGCATCCGTCAAAAGCAGTATATACTGAATCATATATTTGTTTTTTCTCTCCAGAATCACTTTATAAATTGCGATTGCCAATATCATACATAATATCATACCATTATTAATTGATACTCCAAACGCTCCTCTATTTCTCGCCAACCCAAATCTAAGTTCATTAGCCCCAAAATATTCAACTGTTGTTCCTGTTATCAAGTCAAAAACATTTATCTTTGTAGTTGCCTCAACAATTCCCAAAAATGCATACACACTAAATATTATCAGCATTATATCTAATGCTGATTGAAATTTTTGTTCGGTATCTATTAATGATAATACAAAATACACTGTACCAAGAATACAAACAAGCATGTATAAGTGATTCAATAAAGATCTTGTAGAAAAGTGATGTATAGAGCATATTAGATATATGCCAAAATAAAGCCAATAAAAAACAGGAATTTTATATTTTCTAATTTCCCCTTTATATAGAATGAATATCATAAATATCAAGAGAAAAGATTTCGTTCTTAATCCACCTTGCCCTAAGATATTTCCCCTAACAGGAATTAATCTTGCTAATATAAATAAAAAATAAAATATTATTCCTATTTCTATTTCTATTTTTTTATTTTTCTGAACCTTGCAAATCCCCTTATCCATATCTATCCTTCCTTTTTATTTTTCCCCATATTATGATTTTTATAGTCATACCACGCTTGATATACAATTTTTATATTATAAGTTTTTTTTAGTAACCTTTTCACTATGTCTTTTACTCTAATTATTTTCGCATATTTCTTATTTAATGAATATTTCTCCATAATATATAAATCATTCCTAATTAAATAATATTGTTTTAAGTCACTTAATAAGGAAGTCGATCTACTAACTTTATGATAAATTACTGCTGCATTGCAGAAATAAATTTTTAATCCATTCTGTATTACTCTACAGCTATATTCTGT
>CAKVBE010000298.1 GCA_934725005.1 uncultured Rickettsiales bacterium
ATTACAGACAATTGCCACGAATTATGCACCAGAACAAATATTAAAGAAAGAGAAGAAAATAAACGTGTAGTAAATAGTTTTAAGTTCGACAAAAGACCATTACAAGCTAAATCAGCGTCCTGATTAAAACGAAACATCACATCACCCGAAGTTGTTTTATCAAAGAAAGATGCATCGCATCGCATCATTTTTTTAAATAAATCTCTTTTTAAATCCATTGTGATTTTGTTTCCAACCCATACATTCAAGTACGTTGCAGTATAGTTAAAGAAACTTTGAAGAAGACTAAAAAATATCACTAGTAGTGGTAAGAGCGACGTTGTCCTAGCATTTTTTTCAATCATAACTACATCCATATATGGTTTTAAAACCCATGCAATAACAGCATCCATCGCACCTAATGGCAGAGTAACAGCTAAAGCCAACAATGAACGGAATAGATATGGACGAACGTACGAATATATTTTACGATAATTTACAATTATATTCATTGATTTAAACTTATCTTTAATTTTCTGAAACATGTTACTTATCTTTATTATTGATACAACTTAAAAATTTTTTAATAAATTATATAAAAACATAAGGATTACTTATATATCACTATTTATACTTATTTAAATATATTTAAATATATTTTAGTTTCAATGTTTTTTTATAAAAACAAAGCCTACGAAAATACTGATAATTTAAGACAGATTGAGCATCATTACTATACATCATTTTGAAACACATTTTTTAGAAACTAAAATAGCCATTTTCATTATTAATCCACATTCCCTCATATCTTTTGGAAAAAATGCATTCTCTTTGACAGTACCTGCGCATTTTTACAAAAAATGAATTTTTATAGACATGTTGTGATTCATATAGCATTATTGAATCACGTTTATTTTTTATGTCATTAATATTTAGTAAATTCTTATAATAAAAAAGATTATTTTTCTTTAAAAAATCACTCAATTGTTCAACTCTACTAAATCTATCTTTCTTAACATGTGAATAAGGTAAATCCTCATAAATTATGTAGTCAAATTTATATTCTTTACTTTCAACAATATTTCTGCATACATTAAACACTTTTACATGATCTTGATGTAATCCAACACCAATTGGAAAAACAAGAATAGGTTTTTTTACATTTTTTATTAGTTTAATTATTGTTGACTCCAACAATTCCTTCTCACGGTCACCAAAACTGCCACAGTCTTTTAAATTCAAATTTTCTTTATACGAAAAACCATATTTAGTTGTATAGTTATCATCTTCAACTTTTCTAATATTAGAAATAATATCTTCCCTTAAATTTTGGTCAGAGCATATTAATCTCATTCTCCTAATATAATCACTACGTGTAAAAACATTGATTATTCTCTTGTCAAAATTTTTAAATTTATTAACAAAACCATCAAGGGAAAAACAAATATCATCAAAATGTGGCGAGACAAAAATAAATTCCATTTTAAATTCATAATAATTCATAACTTAATGATAAAAACAATAAATATTTTTTTCAAAGTAAAATTTTTTACTTTTTAATATTGACTATTATATACAAAAAATTAGAATCCTTAGGGGATATGCGAGTTTAGCTCAGTGGTAGAGCACAACCTTGCCAAGGTTGGGGT
>CAKVBE010000299.1 GCA_934725005.1 uncultured Rickettsiales bacterium
TACTCTTGAAATATATGATGATGATTATAGAGTAAGTAAGTTACTTGGACATTCTAAAAGGTATGTAATTGAAAAACTTTCCTCCAACAAATTGATTTTGAGGAAAATAAACACAGATAGAACGTATGTTTTTAAGAGGTTATAACTATGATTTGTAAAGAATGCGGCAATAAAATAGATGATAACTCAACTTTTTGCAAATTTTGCGGATACAAAGTATCTGCGGAATCATCTTGCCAGAAAGCGTATTTAAATACCCCAACCGAAAACAGTTCTGCAATAAAGTCTAAACAAGTGAAAAAAAATATTATAATATCACTATCCTCTATTATAACTGTATTAACTGCTATAGTTTTGATAACAGTTATTATTAAAATACATAATAAACAAGAAAATATTGTCACGGATGACGATTTATCAAAAACAGAGATTGGATCTGGTGTTACTGATAATGCTATTAAAAGCAAATCAGCCAAATCAATAACAGATTCTAATACAAACGTTGAAATAGAGTCTGAAAAAACAGACTCAAATAATAAAACCTATGAATCGATTGAATTCATTGGAATCGATAATTATGACGACTGGTCAGCTGCAAATTTTTATGATACTGACGGAAACGAAGTAGAGTATATCGATAACAAATACTTTTCTGATTTCGAAGAAACAGGTTGTTCAATAACTGTTACTTTAAAATATCTTAATACTGATTATTATGTATTTGCACCCAAAGATGCTGTAGATTGGAATGCTCTTTATAAGCTTGACGGGAATTACATAACCGGTGTACCTACGGCAGCAGATGCAGTCAGCATTAATAATGAATCATATACTTTTCCAAATGAGATCAGTAATGACATTATTGAAAATACAAGAACATTTATACAATCAGACGGTTTTTTCTGTTTATTTGACTTTAAGCCTGAGACAGTTTCTTTCAATCTTTCTGCAAAAGCCATATCTTATCTAAAAAACAACGCTACTATAAACGATGACAATACAGAATATGGTGGGATAGTATTTCAAATGTACGGATGTATTATTACTGATTTGGTAATTGATGTGCCTCTCTCAGTTAATGATGTAGGTATGATTATAAAATCAAACCAGTAAATATTCTAATTATATATAACAAATTTAGGAGGACTTATTATGCCAAAATTAAACCAAAGAGATTTCAATGACGAACCGGTAAAATACGTTACGGAAAAACACGTTGCCTGTGTTTTTCTATTGGATACGTCAAGTTCAATGAACAGCAATGAAGCAATAAAACAGCTTAACGAGGGACTCAGAGTATTCAAGCAGCAGACCCTATCAAGTCTTGATACCCATGCAAAGGCTTGTATTGATGTGGCTGTTGTTACGTTCGACAGTGATGTCAAGGTAATTCAGGATTTTGCTCCGGTAGAAGAAATGGAATTACCTGAACTAAAAGCATATGGAAATACTGCTATGGGCAAAGCCCTGGAAACTGCAATGGATATGGTCACGATGCAAAAAAATAAATACAACTACGCAGGAACACCTTATTTCAGACCTTGGATCTTTTGCGTAACTGATGGTGGTCCAAATGATGATTACCGTGACTCAGCTGAGAGATTAAAGTGGATGGAGAATAACGGAA
>CAKVBE010000300.1 GCA_934725005.1 uncultured Rickettsiales bacterium
GGTTATATTGATTGTTGTGAGAAGGTTGAATTTTAAAAATGTTCTTTTTATGTTTATCCTTTTTGTTTGTTTAGTATTTTCTATGTTTAACAACAGTGATGCGGAGATAACAAGGAAGATTATTACTACTTTTGCATTAACATGTTTACCAGCATATGTGTTTGGAAATGCTATAGTTGATTTTCAGGGAATTCTTGACGGTTTGTGGAAGATTTCATGGTTTGTACTTATAATGCTATTTTTAAATGTGGTTGCAATTGGAACAATGGGAACTATTAAATCTGATCATAGTTTGGCATACTATTCATTATTTGCAGCATCAGTTTTTTTAGTATCTATTTTTAATAAAGCATCAGTTTTTTTTAGTGTAATAGGATTTTTAATAGCTATGGTCATGATGGTTTTATCAAATACTGCTGGAGCGCTTTTTTCAATTGCGGTATGTGTGATTTTATTATTATGTAATCTTATTTTTTCTACAAAAAGCATAAAGAAAGTAATCTTGTTAATTTTTATTATAATTATGATAATAATTGTGGTTATTAATATTCAGAGTATCTTATTTTGGAGTATTTCAATTTTGGATAAACTTGGTGTTAATAGTGCTGTTGTTACTGAAATATGGTCGGGGTCAACAACTTCTGATCGATATAGGGAATCTATATATAAATATGTTTGGGAATATTCTAAAGAACATTTATTTTGGGGAAGTGGTATTGGTTATGATCGAGTATTGATTTCGCAAAATACATTAGTATCCCTCCAGTCAAAATTTGGAAATTACGCTCATAATATTTTTCTTGAATTTATGATGCAGTTTGGGCTTATACCTGGAATTTTTATATCATTTTTTAATATCTGGTATATTATTAAGGGATTTATACAAGAATGTGATAATGAGCAAAGAATGGTATTGATTATTCTTTGCACGATAGGAATTATACCATTAATGGTTTCATCGACTTATATTGGTCATTCTTATTATTTTGCACTTCTAGGTTATTTATCTGCATGTAAGAGAGAAAAAAATTTATTGCGTTTTGAATGGGATAGAGAAGAGTTAGAACTTGGTTGAAAATCATTTCCACAATTGTGACGCATATTTTGCAGAAAGCCTTTTTAAAAATACTTTAGGTGATTTCAATTATTTTCATTAGTTAGGAAGAGGAATAAAGAATGGTTAATTATAGTATTATTAAGGAGAAAAAATAATGTCTAGAACTTTTAATTCTGTTAGAAATATTATATGGGCTGTAATAAATAAAATATTTATTATAATATTGCCATTTATTGTTCGAACTGTTATGATTTATAAATTAGGAGCGGAATATACAGGTTTAACAAGTTTATTTACTTCTATCCTGACTATGTTATCTTTAGCCGAATTGGGATTTAGTAGTGCAATGGTTTATTGTATGTATGAACCTATTCACATGAATGATCAGTTACTTATAGGTGCTTTGTTGAATTTTTATCGTAGAATATATACTATAATAGGGAGCGTTATTTTGATATTGGGAATAATGCTTATTCCTTTTTTGGATCATTTAATAAGCGGAAAAATTCCTAGAGGGATTAATATTTATGTTTTATATTTAATTTATCTGTTAAATACAGC
>CAKVBE010000301.1 GCA_934725005.1 uncultured Rickettsiales bacterium
ATAGACGGAAGCAAAATACTAAAACCATTTGAAAACTTAAGGAAAGTTGTTCCTACAGTTTCAAAAATTATTGCAAATGCTAAATACAACCAATTTATAAAAACCTCTAATAAATACTTGAAATATTCTCTTCACTAATTTAACATAATGGCTATACAAACTCTAGAACATGAATTTTAGGAGCTGAAATGAATAAAATGTTAGAAATTATACTCAAAGAATTTACAGAAATACCTGAAATAGAAGCTATTGCTATCGGAGGTTCTACGGCAGCTATGACATCAGACAACAATTCAGATATAGATATTTACATTTTTTCTAAAACAGGTATCCAAATTGAAAAAAGAAAAGACATAATAAAACCTATATCTTCTAAATACGAAATAGGAGGGGAATATTTCGGTTCCGGAGACGAATTTTTAGTGGACAAAATCAATCAACAACTTGATATTATGTATTGGGATATTTCTTGGTTTGAAAATATTATTGATAACGTCTGGATAAAACATTATCCCGCAAATGGCTACACTACTTGCTTTTTATACACACTTAAAAATTTCAACATAATATATGACAAAAACAACTGGCTTAAAAGTTTACAAGAAAAAATCAATACAGAATATCCACTCGAGTTGCAAAAAAATATTATAAAAAGAAATTTAATGCTAATAAAAGATAAACCTTTTGCGTCATACTACGAACAACTTGAAAAAGCTATAAACAGAGAAGATTATGTTAGTATAAACCATAGAATCAGCGCTTTTTTAGCGAGTTATTTTGATGTAATTTTTGCTAAAAATAAACTTTTACATCCAGGGGAAAAAAGACTTGTTAATTATGCCTTGAACAACTGTAAAATTTTACCCAAAGATTTCAAAAAACATGTAGAAGAACTCTCAATTGGAAAAATTGAAAACAAATTACAAACCGCCAAAAGGATTGTAAAAAATTTAAAAGATATATTATAATAAATTGCAAATATACACAATTAATTTAGAAAGAAAAATCAAAAAGGTCTCTCAATTCAATATCAAGAGCATCTGCTAAAATTTTCATGGTTTTTATTGTTACATTAGCTTCCCCACGCTCTATCTGACCAATATAATTAAAATTCATATCAACTATTTCAGCAAGTTTCATCTGTGAAAGCTTTCTCGATTTTCTCACATATGCTAATTTTGCACCAAAACGTTTTTCAATATCATAATTTCTTCCCATTTTATTATTATAAGTATTGTTATAACAATTTTCTAATAGTTGTCATTATACAAATAATAGTTAATAACTATTAAAAAATGTAACAATTATTTATTTTGTACCAATTATCTTGTTCAAAATTACTTTATTAGTATATAAATAATAGCTATTAACTAGATACAAATATTAAGAAAGGAGTATTAATATGTCACCAGTTCCACAAGTTGGGAGCAATACCTCAATACAAAATTCAGGAAAGTTAGCTCAAACAACAAACAACAAAAAACAAGAAAAAATTGTTATCAATTTTCCGAGAACAGAACAAAGCAAACAACAAGACGAGCCAGCAAAATGGTTCCGTCCAGGGAGTTACGATATTAATCTATTTTCTAAATCAACAGAATATGT
>CAKVBE010000302.1 GCA_934725005.1 uncultured Rickettsiales bacterium
CTGTAAAGTATTTCTATCAAGATGATCCGTCGACCGTTATTCTTGGTGATAAAACTAAATATTCAGTTTATAACAGTTCATATATTTCTCTTCAAATTCAAACAGATAGCGCTTCGGACACTTCTTATTATATGCGAATTGACCGTGCGTATTTTAATAACAGGGGGTCAAATGATTTACTCGGTTACTTTATTCGAAGTCCCTGTGTTGACCTTATACAAAAATATGCGATAATTCAGCCAGAGTCATTCAAGCGCCTTGAATCTGATTCGACATACACATATAAGATAAATTTGTCTGGTTTTATTCCGCTTAATTATCTTAGTGTTTATAACATTTCGATTTATTCCATGTCCGAGGGACTACTAACGTCAACATCTATTTGTTATGTGGGCACAGATCAATCCGCAGATCCTAATCCAGATAATGCGGTTGATGTATTTTTCAAAAAAACAGAGGGAAAAACTGACAGCACGTTAAAACCAGACGATAGCGGTTTAATGCCTGATTTGCCTAATGGCAGCCAAGACACTTCTTTAAAGAATTATAATACCTCGTATTCGTATGATATAACGGAAATTACTGATACATTAGAAACTTCTGTTTCTCAAACTACTGCGTTTGTAAATGCTATTTGGGGATTCTTTCCTGCTGAAATAATGGTTATTGTTGTTGCAGGTATTGCGCTTCTTATTATTTTGCGCATTTTGGGGCGGTGATTATTTGGATACTATAACAGCGCTTTTTGCTATTTTAAATAATATTTACGGCGTATTGAATACACCTATTCCTATTACTTCATCAATTTCCGTTTCCTTGTGGGGTATAATTATTGCGTCGTTAATTTTTGGTTTGGCTTGTTGGTTTATAAACCGATTATTTAAATAGGGGGTTACATGGACGATATAATTATTCAATCTGACGGTGATTTATCTATTGATTCATCAGCTGATGTAATTTCCGAAACGGTTGAAGATGTTTCAATTATGGATACACTTGTTACTGATTTATCACTTTCAGATGTTTGTTTGATAATAATTTCAGTTTGCTGCATTGTTTCATTATTCCGTAAAATTTTTATTAGGGCAGGGAGGTAAAAAATGAATACCATTATAGCAGCTTTACTTGATCTTGTCGGTTGGATTGATATTGTTACTGTTGCCGATCTTTTTACTAATGTATTTAAATCTGTTTTTTGCGTTGGATTTATTGTCATGTTTATAAACATGCTTTGCAATATCGGTGGGAATGGTAGGCGGCTTTTATGATGATTTTCCTATCAAAAATCTTTCAATACCTTGTTAGGCTTCCAGCTCTGGGTTACTGGTTAATTCGTGATCTGATATGGTATTTTCAAGTTCAGTATTGGAACATATTTGATCAATGGGGTTTACATATATATGTCGCCAAATTTGGCGGCGGCAAAACATCATCAATGGTTCAGCGTGCATATAGCTTAGCTTGTCAGTATAAACAGCTTACAATAATTACAAATCTAACTATTAAAAATTTTCCTAAGCACACTAAGATACTTCCGCTTGATAGCGTTGAAGATATACTTAATGCTCCTGTTAATTCATTGGTTCTGATAGAT
>CAKVBE010000303.1 GCA_934725005.1 uncultured Rickettsiales bacterium
CTGTTTGATATTTATGAATCAAAGCATCGTTTAAAGCTTTTGAGTATGAAGCTTCGTCAAGTATAATTCTTGTACCATCTTTGCGATATCCATAATATGAACCATTCGCATAAGAAGCTACTAATTTACCATTATTATATATGAGCTTAGCTTTAACACCAGCTTTATTAAAATCTATAGTTCCATATTTATCTGTTATATTAATTTTATTTTTAGGATTATTTAAATTTTGTATTTCTTGAATTGTATTTTCAAGCGAAGATTGCTCTAAAGTTACAAATTCACTCTTCTTTACTTTTGAAGGCAATTTAACTTCACCTTGATTAATCTCTTCTGGAAGCTTATTAGAATATATTTTTATATTGTTTCCTGAAGTATTTTTTACAATATAGGAATTACCTTGTTTAGTAATTGTCAAATGGTTTAATTCAACTGTGTTATCTGCATAATCCATTTGAATATCTGTATCAGAAGCTTTCGCACTATCTTTTCGTCCAATAGTAACACTTTGTCCATCTTCTAAATTATCTAATTTTAATTTTATTTCAGGAGTATTTAGCTTTAATTCAAATCCATTATCACCTAATATTATATGTTCATCAGCTGTAACTTTTAATTCTTGATTAGTTTTTAAATCATATTTCTTCAAATTAGATAATGACTTTTCATCAACAAACATTTCATTTTTCTTAAAACCTTCTAGTTTTAAATTAAAATCTTTAGTCAAGTCTGTATCATTATTATATTCTTTTTTAAACTTAGAAAATTCTATTTGTAATTTATTAATATCTTCAACAGTTTCAGCTTCTTCTATTTGTTTTTGCATGTTTTTTATATAGTTGTCTTGATTTAAAACTTTTGGATATTCATCAAGATGTAAATATCTTTCTCCTGTTATTGACGTTTCTTTTCCATATACAATATTTTTATCAGCAAAAGGTAAACCATCTTTGAATACCAGAATGTTTACAATATCTCCATCGGCATTTCTTGTAATACCTTCAATAGGTTTTTTATTTGAATCATAAATAATTTTAGATTCTTCTTCACCTTGCTTTATTACTAATGGACGTTTATCTTTAGCTACTCGAATAATCATATCAAATTCTGTATACCAAATTTGATCTCCATTTTTTAGGGTTTCTTTTTTTGATATATTTAGACCTTGTCCCAAAAGTTGTTCAATTTGTGGAGTATCAAATTCTTCAGTTGATACAATTGTAGACTTATCTGGAGTAACAGATAAGTCCTTAGACTCATTAGATATTGATTTATTAAGTACAATCTCTTGTTTTTTTACCACAGTTCCTAATAACACAAATTCAAAGTTATCCGTAATTCTGAAAACTTTGCCGTTAGTCATTACTTTTATATGTTCAGGGTCTTGTGCAATTAGTTTATCAACTTCTTCTTGTGTATAGGTTTTTATTTCAGAATCTGCACCTAATTTTCCTGCAGGAGTTTCTTTGAAATGAATTTGCCCATCTCCATCAATTTCAAATTGTGTTGAAGGTTCTTGTTTTTTTGTCTTGACTTCTACATCATTATGAGTTTGCTTACCTTTCATTAATTGGGCTTTCATTCTGGCTCTTA
>CAKVBE010000304.1 GCA_934725005.1 uncultured Rickettsiales bacterium
CAAAATCAGCTTGTGATGATGAATCATGTGAATCTCATGAAAAAGGAATATATGAAACAACCGATTATGACGGAAATTCAACTTACTATTACCGTGGTTCAGTTACTAATAACTATGTGAAATTTGCAGGATATTATTGGCGCATTATTCGTATCAATAGTAATGGTTCTATCAGGATGATTTATGATGGAACAAGTGCCCACGAGAATGGGGAAATATCTGATGATAGGCAAGCAATGACAAGTTCTTTTTTTAATAATTATAGTAATAATATGTATGTTGGGTATATGTATGAAGAAAATAAACAACATGGTTTGGCGATTTCGTCAGTTATAAAACAAAATAATGATAATTTTTTTAAAAATAACCTTAATTCTTATATCAATTATTTAGATAAAGAAACAGGCTTTTGTGGTGATCGATCTACTTTGAATTCGCAGTCGGGTGTTGGAACAGGGACGATTACTACTTATTATAAGGGGTATTTAAGAATTTCACATGGAACACCAAGTTTGTCATGTGAAAATACCAATGATTTTTATACGGTTACATCATCAAATGTTGGTAATAAGTCACTAACTTATCCTGTTGGTTTAATAAGTGCAGATGAAGCAATGTTATCTGGTTATGGTGGTGGTGATTTTAATGGTGCATATAATTATCAAAAACGTTGTTATAAGTGCTTTCTAACTACTGGTAAAAATATTTGGACCATGACACCTGTAGGAGGTTATAATCCATTTGATAAAACTTATTGGGGAATTTATGTATTTATCATCGATACTGTTGGAAGATTTGATGATCCCTATACTTATGGGAGTGATTATTCTTTAACACCGGTAATCAATATACGTTCAGATATCACAATTACAGGGAGTGGTACCATGACGGATCCATATGTAGTGAGCTAAAAAATAAACATCCTCTTGACAGTCGGGGGGGTATCTGTTATAATCTTCATAAGAAGACTATGGTGGAGATAATGAATTTAAAAAGTTTTAGAAAAAAGAAAAATTTTGTAATACCAATTATAGTTAGTGTAATAATAACTTTTCTCTTGTCAGGTATTCTTTTTTATAGTTCTTTTGCCTTATATGAAGAAAAGAAGGATTTTGATGTTATCAATGGAACAGTAGAAGATCCGGGTGACATTTATTTTGCTTACTATATTGATGGTACTATTTCAAGAAATATGCCAATGCAAAATACAGGCTATACTTTAGACGATGAAAAATCAAATTGTAATAATGGAGTGATTCCAAACTGGGATAATGCCGGTTGGAAATTTATTGGTGATTACCATAGTTATAATGCCACAGACAATACTAGAACGAAATGTACTTTATATTTTAGTAAGACCTCCAAAACAGTATCCACAGTGTTAGGAAATATCGAAGTAAATAATTATACTCCGGATTTTACAAAGTCAGCTTGTGATGACGATTCTTGTGAATCTCATGAAAAAGGAATATATGAAACAACCGATTATGATGGGAATTCAACCTACTATTACCGTGGATCTGTAGAAAATAATTATGTTAAGTTTGCTGGATACTACTGGAGAATTATTCGTATCAATAGTAATGG
>CAKVBE010000305.1 GCA_934725005.1 uncultured Rickettsiales bacterium
GCAACAGTTTTTTTTCTGAAGAAGCCCCCGTCACAAACTGCACAACCGGATACACCATAACCCAAAAATTCTTTTTCACCTTTTACATTTAGCCACTTAGTCTTTGCGCCAGTTGCAATAACTATATTAGTTGTAATAATTGTTTCATTGTTTTCAGTACTACAAACGAATGGTTTTTTTGAAAAGTCAATATTATTTATTTTATCGTATATTACTTCAACACCGAGATTTTTTGATTGTTGTAGCATCCTATCCATTAATTCGCTACCATATATTGGTTCAGGAAATCCTGGAAAATTTTCAACTTCTGTTGTGATTGTCAGCTGTCCACCTAAACATTCACCAGTAATTATTGCTGTTCTAAAACCACTTCTAATGGTGTATATTGCTGCTGTATTTCCTGCTGGACCAGAACCTATTACAAGAACATCTAAATTTTTCATATTTTGAACCAATTTTAATATTATTTATATTATTTAATCAATAAGCTTAATAGCTAAGAATAGCTAAGGGATTTTAAAACCAAATTTTAAACACAATATTTTAGTCTTATATCATGTAAAATATTTAAGAATTTAACATATTTTTAATTTTTGATACATTGTCCGAAATCTCCTGATCGTTTTTGATTAATTCATCGACCTTTTTTATTGCATGTATAACTGTTGCATGGTTTTTTCCACCAAATTTTTTGGCAATATCTGGAAAACTTTTTGATGTTAACTTCTTACATAAATACATAGCAATATGTCTAGGAATAACTAATTCTTTTAATCTTTTTTCAGACTTTAATTCACTTAAAGAAACTTTATAAAATGAAGATACTTTTTCCAAGACATCATCAATGGTAATTACTCTTTGTGACTGTGTTATATTATCTGCAAGTACATCTTCAACAACGCTTTGTGTTATTTTAACATTCATAAACTTTTGGTGCATTAATAATCTCTTTAAGCAACCTTCTATTTCTCTTCCACTTGAAACGATTTTTTCTGCTATAAATTTGCTAGTCTTATCATCAAGTTCCAAGCCCATTTGTTTTGACTTAAATTTAACGATATCAAATCTAAGTTGATAATCTGGCTCTAAAACATCAACAACTATACCACCAGACATTCTTGATTTTAATTGTTCATCAACCTTTTCAAGATTCAATGGAGATTTATCACAAGCCAATATTATCTGTTTATTTTCACCAATTAATGTATTAAATGTCTGAAAAAATTCTTTTTGCGTACTGTCTTTTCCAGCTATAAAATGAATGTCATCTATTATTAAAACGTCTATATTTCTAAATCTGTCCTTAAAAGAACTAACACTTTGACTTTGTAAAGACTGTACAAACAGATACATAAACCTTTCAGCTGTCAAATACACAATATTTTTATTAGGAAAATTATCTTTCATCTGCCATGCGATTGCTTGACACAGATGAGTTTTTCCCAAACCAACTCCACCATATAAAAACAATGGATTTGTATCAACATCAATACCAACAGAATTTGCTATACTTTTTGCAACAGAGTAAGCTAGTTTATTAGATGTACCAATCACAAAATTTTCAAAAGT
>CAKVBE010000306.1 GCA_934725005.1 uncultured Rickettsiales bacterium
CTTCTTGACATGGGAAATCGTCATTATTTCCATTCTGACAATTGTTATAACTTACACCACCTTTTAATGAACATAGCAATTGTACATTATCGATATCTTCACTACCAGTTCCAGAACAAATATAAGCAGGTCTGTCCTTTATTGGTAACATTAAAGCTAAACCATAATCAACCTCGCCTAATTTACCATTTGACCAAGTCTTTTTTTCTATCATACTCTTACCATCAAGAGATAACCAGTTACTATAGTCAAGCCTCAACACTTGTCCTTTTCTTACATAGAATGAATTTTCAGTATAAGAATTATTCAGAGTGCTAAGATTATTGGTCAGAGCTATACTATCAAAGTAAAAATCAGTACTCTTACTACCACCATTATTGGAACTGCTTAATTCATAAAAATTATTGTAGATATTATCGATATTATCTTGAGTTGCTGCGACCCCAAGAACACCAATGTTTACAATATTATATTTTATATCTTTATTATCATTAAATTCTGGTATATGAAAAAATGCGTATCCAGACTTATTTATTTTGAATTCTTTTATCGGCAATAATTTAATAAAGAGATTTTTTGCACACTCTTTTTCTTTAGTTTTTATTGTAATAGGAAGAGTTGTTTTTCCATCACTAAAAGCACTGGCAAATTGATTTACAATTACTTCCTTTTCATTTCCTTTACTGTCCTTGATTCCATTCTTTAAAGTATACCAATTATTATTTGATAATCTAAAGCCATATGTGATATCATTAGTACTACTCTTATTAATCGTACCATCTTTATATGTAATCTTATAATCACAAGCATTGGAAGCTATATTATCATTTACAGATTTGAATGCAATTTTATTCGGACTATTTAAATCAATAGTGATTGTATAATCACTGGAACCATTTATATCATTCTGTTCATTCCATACATAACCTTCAGTGTTATTCTTGTAGGTTAAAATGTAACCTTTTTCTCCATTTTTCTCAAGTTTATAATCATCACTATCTTTATCTTTATAACCATAAGAGTCATTATTCTTATCATATTCTATGTTATTAAAACCATTTGAAGAATAATTATAGAAATTATCATTTGAGAAAACATCTATATTCAAACTACTTAAAGAATAAGTTTCATTCAATGCATTATATAAAGACGAATTGCTACATTCATTATTAGCACTTGAGACACAAGAGTAATCCATTTCAGCAATATAACTTATTTCTCCATTTGCTGCCTTTTTATATTTACACTTAAGTTTGCTATAATCTGGACTTTGATTAGCCTCCAAATCAGCATTATACTTATTTATTTTTATATACCTTTTCCTTAATTCGTTAATTGTATTCACATATCTATCTAATTCTGTTGTACCTGTTGAACTAGTATTAAATGTTAAATTCATACTTCCAGATGTTCCTGAAAACATATATTTATTAACTTTTCCATTGGAAGAATTATCGTCAAATCCATAATTAGGTTCAGTGTATAAAAAATTTTTATCAGAACCACTACCAACTAGTGACACATTTCCACTAACTGTAACTCTTATTC
>CAKVBE010000307.1 GCA_934725005.1 uncultured Rickettsiales bacterium
TTAGAGTATATCCTGTAAACGATGGTATGATAGATAAAGGCAATTTGTTGTTGTTTAGTTTTTTTAATGATGGTGTTTCAATATTCTTTTGTATAATGGGATTTTTTTTGTTTAAAAAATCTTTTGGTAATAATTTGAAAAGAATGTTGAAAGATATTCTTGTTCCTACATTATTTATAATAATTATTTCGAATTTATATTATTGTTTTATGGAAAATTTGAAAATAACATTTGATTTTTATGAATTTATAAGAAAAACTTTATCATTTGATTTTTCTGGAACGGATTTAACATATCATTTATGGTGGATTTCTTCGTACATAAAAATCATTTTATTATTTCCGATATTGAAAGCTATAACAGAAAACAGGAATACAATTATTTATGTTGTATTCTATAGTATGTTTGGTCTTTTTATAAAAGATATTCAACACCTAATTCCTTTATCCCAAGGAGAGATTTCAATTTTTTTCTTTTTTGATGTTTCGGTTATTTATGTTTTACTTGGCTTTGTATTGTATCAATATAAAGATAAAATAATTAGAATAAAATATATTAAGTTATATTCTATAGTCACGGCAGTAATAAGTAAAATTTTATGTTATTATGCACAACTTTTTTTATTAACAAAAGATATTACAAATGATTATTTCTATTATTGGTCAACAATTTTAAGTGCTGTTTTTACATGTGCAATAATTGTTTTGTTTTTATCATTAGATATAAAAAATACAATTGTTAACTATATTGGATCTCTTACGTTTTATATTTATCTTATACACGTTTTGGTCATTGATATTATTAGAAGAATGAGCATCGAAAATAGATTTCGATTAATTTATGTGAATAATAATAAAATAATAACGATTTTGCTATATGATATGCTTTATGGATTATTTATTTTTACGATAAGCGCAATATTTGCGTTTATTATAAAGTGGATACTTGATGTTATAAGTAAAATTGTTAAAAATCGAGGAGTAAAAAATGCTGGAACAAGTAAAGAGTAAGGGAATAATATTTTTACAATCAATTTTTTCTACATATTATATTATGCGAGTAGGTCATTTTACAGAAGAATTATTACCAATAATTTTCATTTTCTTTTTTTTAATTTTTAAACATAAATTAGCAAGTATACATAAGTTGGAGAATTGGAAAAGATTTTTAATATATATATATTCATGTTATATTGCATTTAGCTTATATCAGGGTGATTTGATTTATAACAATATAATTAATGAATTAGGTCATTTAGAGGAAATTTGTGTGATTTTGGGAGGAATGTTTTTATTTTATAGATTATTTTTTGTAATATATAATTTCATTTTGCAAATTGGTACTTTAAAATGCAGATATTTAAAAATTCAAAAAAAAGTTGTCTTTATTTTTAGCTTGGTAATTTTTTTAATATGTTGGTTGCCTTGTTTATTAGAAAATTATCCTGGAATATTAATATCAGATTCGACATGGCAGTGGGCGCAAGCAGCAGGAACTGCTAATTTATCAAATCATCATCCGATTTTGCACACAATGTTTATA
>CAKVBE010000308.1 GCA_934725005.1 uncultured Rickettsiales bacterium
AGTAATAAATTTGCAATCAAAAGAGTTTTGGCCCTTGTGCTCATATTATCAATAACACCAATATTAATCTTTAAGTATTTAATAATTAATGTAATAAAATGCATGATTAAATAAATACTTAATGCTACTGTTATTCTGTATAAAGGAATTACCATTATTTGACTTGCTGAAATATTAAATACATCAAGAGCAATATCAGAACAAGTAAAATCTAATATCGAAGTTAATGCCATAGTTATGACTTCTGATAAAATACTTTTTAAAACAGTTGTCTTTAAAATAAAAAACACCATTGATGGCCATAATATCATATTTACAAATATTGTATATGATGCAGGTACAACGAAATTTACTAAATTTGCAAATATACCATAAACTATAACATATATTAATTTTCTTGTTTTATTTGTTTTTATATTTAAAACTGTAGTAAAAAATTGCATACAAATAAAAATATCTAAAAATGTAAGTGGAATACCAAGAGTATTCACAAGTGTTTCATTAGGCGTTGTCAGTGCAGTTAAAATTTCTTGAGAAAAATTCATTATTAAAAACCTCCTTAAAATTATTTTTGTATTTAGGACCTATGTAACATTTATCGTTATTGCTAAAAGAAATAATATTAGAAGAAAAATCAATACCATTAATTTTATCAAGATTTACAATATATGATTTATGACATCTAACAAATTGTTTAGGCAATAAAGGCAATACTTTGTTAAAAGAATTATATACTTCATAGGTTCTTGTATCTGTTGTAAAAACAAGTTTCATGCCGTCTTTTTTAATATACTTTATAGAATTTTCTGGAATTATAGTTTTATTTTTATCAAGTCTTAAATATTTTATATTGTTTTCACTAAAAGCATCATCATAGAGTCTTAAAATAGTTTCTTCGAGTCTTTCAAAAGTTAGAGGCTTTGAAATATAATCAAAAGTCTTATACTTATATGCAATAAGTGCATATTCTAAATGCCCTGTAATAAAAATAATATAAATATTTTTATCGTGTTTTCTAATTGTTTCTGCAATTTTTAATCCAGATATATCTGTATTTAAATCTACATCTAAAATTACAACATTAACGGGACTTAATTCAACATATTTTAGTAAATCATATGGATTAGGTGTAGAAAATACAACCTGTCCTTCCAAATTTTCTTGAATAAAAATAGAATCTAACATTGCTGAAAGTCTTTTGATGGCGGTAGGGCTATCATCACATAACACAAAATTTAACATAGAATCCCCCAAACTATTAAGAAATAGCATCGAAACTGGAAATATAGTACGATGAGTAACATTCAAGTTACCTAAAAATTTCCAATTTGTGATAATAATATAATCCAATTTTTTAAAGTTGTCAATATTTTTTTGATAAAAGGGAAAACTTGTGTATCCTGTCGAACCGTAGAGAAAAATGAAAGATGAAAAGGAATTAAATGGAAAAACGATTAGATTAAAAAATCTTTAGTTATTTTTTTATAACTTTCTTCATAGGATTAAACAAAAAGAAATATGGAAAGGTAGAATTTAT
>CAKVBE010000309.1 GCA_934725005.1 uncultured Rickettsiales bacterium
AGATAATTTTAACTAAGTAAGCCAGTATTTACAAGTACTGGCTTAAATTATTTGAAAATTAGACCGGACAGTAGTGTCCCTCAAGGAGGGAAGGGATTTAGAGAATAACGATTAATAAAATCTTTCCCGTACCAAATATTTACAGAGCTTAATTTTACTATTTACTAAAGTATATAATTAATCGAGTTTTAAAAACAATGAGTACTTGGTCGTAGACTCAACATCTAATGTTTTTGAATAATGATTAATTACATAATTTAACAAATAGTAAAAATTAAATTCTGTGAGCATTTAGTGTTGAGTTCCGAGATTTAATACTTTGTACAATAAATTTTATGAGTTTTGGATTAAGTCTCCAAAAATCCTTGTATAATTCTGTCTTGATTAATAAAAATGCATCGCTATACTAATATATTATTCTTTGGGGGTATTATTTATGAAAAAATTTACTAGAACTAAGGAAGATTTTGTTTGCGAAAATTGTGGAACTATTGTAAGTGGTAATGGTTATACAAACCATTGTGTGAATTGTCTTTTTTCAAAACATGTTGATGTAAACCCTGGTGATAGACAATGTGAATGTAGAGGACTTATGGAACCTATTGATGTTTTACAAAAGGATGGTGAATATATTATAGTGCATAAATGTTCAAGATGTGGATTTGAAAGAAAAAACAAACTTTCTAAGAATGATAATTTTGACTCCCTTTTAAAAATAGTAAAAAAATTGAATATGAATAGGTAATTTGATGGATATTAAAAATGTTAAAAAAAATCAACTTGTATTTATACCACTTGGTGGTTCTAACGAGATAGGGTTAAATTGTAACCTATATCACTATAACGGTAAGTGGCTTGTAGTTGATTGTGGTATTGGATTCACAAGTGAACTGCCTGGTGCTAACGTTATGGTGCCTGATGTTTCTGTTTTGAAGAAGATAAAAAATAATATTGTTGGTATCATTCTAACACATTTACATGAAGATCATATTGGTGCTATTCAATATTTATGGGAGGACTTGAGATGTCCTATATATGCATCTAGGTTTACTAAGGCTTTTTTGTTGGAAAAGTTGAAAGAATATAGTTTCTTTAATCAGGTTGAAATTATTGAGGCTAATGAGGGTGACATTTTGGATTTGAAACCATTTAGTGTTGAGTTGATAAGTTTGACGCATTCAACACCTGAAATGAATGCAATTCTTATTAAAACTGAAGAAGGTAATATTTTAAATACTGGTGATTGGAAATTTGATCCAAAGCCCATGTTGGGTGCAAAATCTGATATAAAGAGATTAAAACAACTTGGGACTAGAAAAGAAGTTTTAGCAACAGTTTGCGATTCTACAAATATTTTTAATGATGGCGAAACTACGTCGGAAAATGAATTATATAGTAGTTTTTATAATATTATAAAATCAAAGAAGGGTTTAGTTGTTTGTGCAATGTTTGCCTCAAATATATCGAGAGTAAAAACACTTGTTGATATCGCTAAAAAAACCAATAGGGAAATTGTTCTTCTTGGGTCAT
>CAKVBE010000310.1 GCA_934725005.1 uncultured Rickettsiales bacterium
CATTTCGGCTGAACCTTCACAATCAGCACATGTTATGATTGGTGTGTGAACATATACATATCCTCTTTCTTGAAAGTATTGATGAATTGCAAATGCGGCTATGCTTCTAATTCTAAATACGGCATTAAAAGTATTTGTTCTTGGTCTTAAGTGTGCAATTGTTCTTAAATATTCAAAAGAATGTCTTTTCTTTTGAAGTGGATAATCCGTAGGACAAAGAGCTTCAATTTCTATTGAAGTTGCTTGTATCTCAAAAGGTTGTTTTGCATTTTCTGTAATAACTAATTTCCCTGTAACTTTTAATGTAGAACTTATTGTTAATTTAGTAATTTCATTAAAATTATTTAAAGTATTATTAAATACAACTTGAACGTTTTTGAAAAAAGATCCGTCATTTATTTCTATAAAACCGAAAGTTTTTGAATCTCTAACAGTTTTTACCCATCCTTCTAAAGAAATTTCTTTATCAGCATATTTGGCAGTGTTTTTAAATAAATCTTTGATTGTTAAATTTGCCATATAATTTCCTTCTTTCTATTGTATAAATATTATGTTAAGATTATACAATATTATAGGGAAAATTACAAGTAAAACGTAAAAATCTTTTACGTTTATGATGTAATAATTTTGTAATATGAGATTACATAATAAAACGCATAAAAACCAAATAAATGTAGCATAATAAGTTTTCAACAGTTAATTGTGAATAATTTGTAAAAAAATAGTGCTCTAAATAAGTTATTCACAGAGTTATCCACATTATCCACAAGTGCTGTGGATAATTTTATGAGTTACAAGTGTAAACTTACAAATAAACATAATGTATAAAAAGCAACTTATCTCCAAAAATTTGACTATTGGTTCAAACTAAAAAAAAACTTGCATAAATAAAAAAAACATTATATAATATGCATGTTAAATATAGGTGATTTGATTAATATAAAGAATCATCTACCAATGAGAGATAGGTGAAAAAATTTGAATAAAACAAAAAGAAAAATATTTGAAACATCAATGAAATTATTTGCTGAAAAGGGATATGATGCAACTAGTATAGAAGAAATAACCGCGACGGTTGGGGTTGCGAAAGGTACTTTATACTATCACTTTTCAAATAAAGAAGAAATATTTAATTTTCTAATTGAAGAAGGAATAAAATTATTACAAAACAGTGTTGATATAAAAACTGCAAAACATAATAATTATATAGATAAAATAAAGTCAATTGTATTAATACAAATTAAAATTGTAGCAAAGTATGAAAACATTATAACCATAATATTAAGCCAGTTCTGGGGGACAGAACAAAGAAATAAAAAATGTCAAAGTTTGGTTTATGAATATATAGGAAAAATTGAAAAAATTGTACAAGAAGGAATTGAAAAAGGAGAAATAAAAGATGGAGACACTAGGGCAATTGCTTCAGAAATCTATGGATTAATATGTTCTACACTTGTATATAAAAAAAGAGAAGGCGAAAATATGGACATAATGAAAGTATATCATGAATATGAAAATACAATAGTAAAT
>CAKVBE010000311.1 GCA_934725005.1 uncultured Rickettsiales bacterium
CTTCTATAACTAATATTATCACAGAAAAGACTGGTTTAGTTACATTTAGTGGAACAAATTTTAAAACAATTGCCACAGATGAAACTGACTATAGTCTAAAACAAGCAATTCATAGATTTGTAGATGGAGATTTAAAATTAGGTGATTCAAATGATGAATATAAAATAATTAAAGAAGGACAAGCAGAAGGACAGTTAATTGGAGGAAACTTAAGTTTAATAAGAGCATTAGTTGCAGGAAAATATCATATAAATTTTGAAAACAAAATATTATTTATTGAAGAATTAGGATTTGAAACTGGTCCAGAACTTGCAAGTAATTTTTTATATTACATGAAACAAAATGATGTTTTTAATAAAATAAGTGGAATTTGGATTGGAAATTATACACATGAAAGTGGAATTTCTTTAGAGAAAGTATTAATTGATACTATTGGAAAAGAATTTAGAGGTCCAATAATAAAATCAGACAATTTTGGTCATATAGAAAACAAAATAGTTATTCCAATAGGAATTAAAGCAAAAATTGATACAAGCAAAAAAAATATGATTGAATTATTAGAAAAATGTGTACAATAAAAATATTTAATGATATACTAAAAAAAATTATATATATTCTAAAGAAAAGGAGGAAATTATATGGAAGAACAAGCCAAAAAAAAATATACGTATGAAGATATAAAAAAATTGGAAAACAGATTAGAGAGTTTAAAAGCAGCAAATAATCAAATTAATAGCATTTATCAAAAGGAAGTAGGGCAACAAGAAGAAAGAGTAGGTTAAATAAAGGAGAAAAATACAAATGAAAGAAGAAAACACAGAGTTAGTTAAAACTGGTGGAATTTTTTACAAAATACAGAACTTTTTCAAAAAAATATTTAATAAAAAAAATAAAGAGCAAGAAAAAGAAGATATAAATAAAAAAGAAGAAGTAGAAGAAAAAGTATCATTTAAAGAAACAATAACAATCAAAGAAGATTCAGAAAGAGAACGCTTAATAAAACTACAAGAAAAATTTAGAAATAATGAATTAGGCCCTAATGATATATCTAATGAAGATATACAAAAATTAGGTGCTCTATATGATGAACAAATTGCAGAAACAGAAGAAAAAATAAAAGAAACCATAAAAAAAATAGAACAAATTAGAGAAAAAAAGCAAAAGAAAGCATAAAAAATGAACAAAAGTATTGATTTTTTTAAAAAACGTGGTATAATAGTGGACGTAAAAAACATATAAAGAGTAGTTTATGGGGAAGTGCCTTGATAAAAGGTCCGAATAAATGATGAGACTTTATAGAAGAAAAAAACAAAAAGGGAGGAAATTAAAATGGCAGTAGTTGCAATGAAACAATTACTAGAAGCAGGTGTTCATTTTGGACATCAAACAAGAAGATGGGACCCAAGAATGGCTGAATATATATTCCAAGCTAGAAATGGAATCCATATTATTGATTTACAAAAAGCTTCAAAGAAAATTGATGAAGCATATGAATTCATCAAAGAACAAGTAGAAGAAGGAAAAACAGT
>CAKVBE010000312.1 GCA_934725005.1 uncultured Rickettsiales bacterium
AAGTGCAACAGGATTATCTACAGATTATTCTTATGAAGGGATAGATACACCAAAAATAAATGGAAAAGAACAATATGATGTAATAATAAAAAGAAATAAAAAAATAAAAATAGAAGATATATCAAATAAATATGTCACACCAATCAATACAAAAACAGTTTCAAATACAAAAGATAGAGCAGTTTTAAAATTTGTTGGGTGGAAGGTAGAAGGAACAAATGAAATTATTAAGGCTGGTGAAGAAATAAAATATGAACAATTAAAAAAATATTCAAACAGTGAAAATAGTATAAACTTAAGAACAGTTTGGAAAAAAGTAGAAAACTATCAATATGTAAATTTTTATATAAATTATAAATCACAAGCTTTAGATTCAGAAGGAAATGTATCAGGGCAAGAAACACAGAATTTTACACCTTCATTATGGGCGAGTTATGTTGGAAATGCAACAGCTAATACAGATTATTATATAGCAGGAAAAGACGTAGATAATTCTTATGAAGCAAATAAAAATATAAGAAATTTAAAAGGAAATAAAGGAAATGGTTTAATCTATATACAAGACCTTCCAAATGATGAATACATAATAAATAGTTTAAAAAAATATACAGATAAATTATCGATAGATGGAGAAGAGATAAAAGTAAATGACTTAAATTTGGAGCATTATGAAGTAAGATGGTATGTATTCAAATTACAGAATGATTGTTGGCATATAGATGGTAGATTAGTAAGAAAAGAAGGAAAATTAATTATAACTAAAACATTTAAAGGTTCAAAAGAAGCAATAGAAAAAGTAACAGGATATTCATTAATTCAAAACAAAATTAATTCAAATACAAATTTTAATATAAGTATTAAAGGTGGTAATAATTCACAAACATTAAATTTTCAAAATTATTCAAGTATTATAAATAATTCAAAAGAGCATAATTATGAACTTCAAGTAAAATGGATTGTAGACATTAAATATGGAATAAATTATACAATTCAGGAAAAAGAATATGGAGCTTCAAGTTATGTAGTTAGCGAAAAGTACAATATAAAAGATCCAGAAGATAAACAATCAAAAGAAGAAACAAGTGAAAATACAGTAAAAATAATTGGAACAAATAATTATGTGATTGATAATCCAGAAGGATTTGAAGAAAAAAATGCTATTTCAGTTAATTTTATAAATGTGTATGATCCAATAAAATTGGATTCAAATACAATAATTCCAGAAACAGGAGGTGATGGATTTTTTATACAGGAAATTATAGGCATCTTTTTGGTTGAAACCGTACTAATTTTTTATTTTAGAAAAAAGAAAGGGATAGGAAAATGAAACAAATAAAAATTATTTTGATGTTATCAATTATGCTAATTTTAATGTGTACCTTAGGAATGGTAAAAACTTATGCATTAAGCAATTTGGAAATAACTGTTTCTGGGGATGTGGCAGGTAGAACATTATCTTTATATAAATTGTTTAATTTAGAAAAAGATGAAGAAAACAATTATTATTATAC
>CAKVBE010000313.1 GCA_934725005.1 uncultured Rickettsiales bacterium
ATATTGGACATACTCCTTTTGGCCATGCTGGAGAACGTGAGTTAAATTATCTTGTAAAAAAATATATAAATATTGATTATTTTTTTAAGCACAATTATTTTTCTGTAGAGATTTTACAAAATTTAGACAAAATAAAAAGTTTCGATTATGGCTATGACTTAAGTTGGCAAGTAATAGATGGGATTTTAAAACATACCGACTTGCCAAAATTGAAATATCAAGATGCTATGTGGCCTAAATTTAAAAATAAATTTTTAGTATCTAATTCATTGAAAAAAGCATTGAATGAGTTAGGATATGATAATTATTTGGAGTATCCATATCCTTTAACAATAGAAGGCCAAATTGTAAAAATATCTGATGAAATTGCGCAATATTATCATGATGTATTAGATCTTTCACGATATTTTAAAAATGACATTATTTTTTTAGAATTGATAAAAACTATATTTAATGAAACAAATTTCGAATTAGATATTATTAAGGATTATGAGAAAAAATTTTATTCAACTTTTATGAAAAGGCAAGCATTAAAAAAACAAAAAATACTTGATAAAGACAATAGAGAGTTTTTTGCGAATGAAATAAAAGAAGTTTTTATCAATGATATTGTTTATTCAATACTTAATAAAAACAAAATAAAATGTGTAAAAATCAATAATAATAAAGAAAGATTTATTGTTGAAAATATTATTTTTCAATTAGATGATAATGGTAAAGTACTTCCAATGTTTAGTTCTAGTAATATATCAAATATTTCAAAAGCATTGAGTAAGTATAGAGATGATTATTTAAAAGATGATATGAAGATTCTTTTTTATGATAAAAGTGGGAGAATTAGTATAAAGAATACATTTGAACTAATAGCGGATGATAAAATATTATTTAATAAATATTGTTCAAAAGAAATTGTTTATTATGTTAATGATTTGATAACTAAAAGACAATTAAATTTTAAAATCAATAATATATTGATTACAAAAAAGAATATTGCAAAATATAAAACATTAATTGTAGAAACAATATTTAATCTAACGCATGACAAAAATGAGAACTTTAATATTTATTCTAAAAATGAAATTAAATTCTTAAAAAATGTTTTTTATGGAACAATAATTGAAGCTGTTGCTAGAATGACTGATCACTATATTTTAGATAAAAAATTTATTGAATAATATGCTTTTAAATTATTTTTGTTAAAAATAGTATAAATTTGTAACTGATTATTTGCTTTTTTGAGTGATACCGCTACCAAAAGTGGGGACAAATGTACTTATAATTTGACAAAACATACTACATAGTAGTATATTTAAATGCAGGGACAAATTGCTATGGGTAATGTAGCAATTTTCTTTATATGATAAATACTTTTGCTAAAGTACAGATTGGAGCTGTTTTATGAAGGATAAGCAGATTAGATATTTAAATCCAAGATTTTTAAAAATGCTTTTATTTGTTGCTGTTGACATAGTTGTTATAATTTTGTCATATATATTAGGCTACTTAGTAC
>CAKVBE010000314.1 GCA_934725005.1 uncultured Rickettsiales bacterium
TTAAAATAAGGTTCTAATGCAGAAAAATCTGATGTTGATAAGAAATCTTTTGAAAAATATTCTTTTAAATCTTCAGCCATCTGCAAAATATTTTGTAATTCAATTAATGCTTTAATGCTTAAAGAACCACAACCATCTAATGTTTTTAGGTATATAGTAATATCTGCTATTTCACCAATTGGAGGAGTGCTGTTTCTTTGGATTAATACAACTCCTTGGTTTGTTTCGTTTAAGTTTTTTTGTACTTCTTGTACATCTTGTGAAGGACGTAAATCAAGAGCATATTTTTTTCCTAAATATGTTTTACAAAAATGTGATACTTTTTCTAATATTTTATCATATTCTAGTTTTTTTAAATTGTTGTTCATTTCTAACTAAATCCTCTTTTCAAATTCAATATACTTATTATGCCACAAATGGTAAGAAAATTCAAGGAATATTGCCATAGTTTTAATAAAAAGAACTTGGTGCTTGGAACAAACGTTTTGAACTATATATGAAAAAACGTGTAATATGCCATTTGATTTTGTAATAAAATTAAATGAGGTGATTACAATAAAAACATATTATTTAGAAAAAATGGATAAGCATAAAATAATTGGTAGAAAAATACAATTCGAAAAAGACAATGTTAAAATATATTTTGATTTATCCAAAGGAAAAAATTCACAAAAGTTAGTCAAAAAATTATTATTAAACGGAGCAAATAATGTTGTAATTGATAAAAGAATTATAGAATGTAATAATCTATTAAATTTATTAAGAGCAAATGATATAAAGATATTTGATGGAAAGTGGCTGGAAAGATATTTAATTTTAGACATTTTAGAATACATAGTAAATAAAAAACAAATAATTAAAGCTGAAACAGAAATTGCAATAACTGCAAATGAAATTACAGATTTATTAATAGAGATAATAAAAAATTTATCAAAACAATATAAGAAACTAACAATTGTTACAAATCATATAGAAAAATTAAGAAAGATTGAGAAAGAAATAAAGGAAAAAGAAGGTATAGTAATAATTTTATCAAATAACAAAAATAAAAGTCTTTTAAAATCACAAATTATATTAAATATGGATTTCAATCAAGAATTAATAAATCAATATAAGATATTTGAAAATGCGATTATAATAAATGTAGAAGAAAGTATAAAAATAGACTCAATACGTTTTAATGGAATTATCATAAATGATTATGAAGTTGAAATTGGAAGAAAAGAATTTATATGGAGAGAAGGAATAGAAAAATATAAACAAAAAGATTTAATTGAGGCAGATTTATATGTTAGAGATACATATAAAAATATAAAAAGAAAAATTCAAAAAAACAATATTAGTATAAAAGAATTATATGGGATTAATGGAATTATAGATATATAAATAAAAATAAAACTAAAAGATGAGTGCCGTTAGTATAAATTCCAATGGAGTTTATGCTAACGACACTTTTTGTCTAAAAAATCATTGTTAGCTAATATTGTTGATAAAGAGTCACCC